>DATABU010000720.1:0-7162 GCA_036259415.1 Longimicrobiaceae bacterium | reverse complement strand
CGAACCGGAGGCCGGCCGTCTCCGGTTCGACAACGGCTACGGCGGGCTCACCGAGGCGGGCGCCTACCAGATGCGCGTCCGCGGGGATTTCGTGCCCCCGGCGCCCTGGGCCAACGTCGTCGCCAACCCGCACGGCGGGTTCGTGGTGAGCGAGCGCGGCGCCGGCTTCACCTGGGCGGAGAACAGCTACTTCTTCCGGCTCACCCCCTGGCACAACGACCCCGTGAGCGACCCCGCGCCCGAGGCCGTCTACCTGCGCGACGAGGAGACGGGCGAGACGTGGAGCGCCACCCCGGCGCCGGCCGGCGGGGACGCGGCGTACACCGTCCGCCACGGCGCGGGCGCCTCCGTGTTCGAGTGCGAGCACGACGGCGTCGCCACCCGGCTCACCCTGGGGATGGCCGAGGACGAGGCGGTCAAGCTGTCCGTGCTCCACCTCGCCAACCGCGGCGAGCGCCCCCGGCGCATCGAGGTGACGGCGTACGTGGAGTGGACGCTGGGGGTGCTCCGCGAGCACACGCAGCACCAGGTGCGCACCCGCTTCGACGCGGAGTCGGGGGCCGTCCTGGCGCAGAACTCCTTCGACCCGCAGTTCGCCGGCCGGGTGGCGTTCTGCGCGCTCAGCGAGCCGGTGACGGGCCACACGTGCGACCGCCGCGAGTTCCTGGGCCGGAACGGGAGCATGTCGGACCCCGCCGGCCTGCGGGCGGGCGCCCTTTCCGGGACGACGGGCGTGGGCTTCGACCCGTGCGCCGCCCTCCGGTGCGTGCTGGAGCTGGCGCCCGGGGAGAGCCGGGAGGTCGCCGTCGTCCTCGGGGCCGCCGGGGGTGAGGCGGAGGCGCTGGCGGCCGTCGCCCGCCACCGCGACGCGGGCGCCGCCGCCGCGGCCGTGGCGCACACCGTCGGGGCCTGGGCGGAGCGCCTCTCCGTGGTCACCGTGCGGACGCCGGAGCCGGCGTTCGACGCCATGCTCAACCGCTGGACGCTGTACCAGGCGCTGGCCTGCCGCATGTGGGCGCGCTCCGCGCTCTACCAGAGCAGCGGGGCCTACGGCTTCCGCGACCAGCTCCAGGACGTGCTCGCCTTCGTGTACGCGGAGCCGGGGCTGGCGCGCGAGCACGTCCTCCGCGCCGCGGCGCGGCAGTTCGTGGAGGGCGACGTGCAGCACTGGTGGCACCCGCAGAGCGGGCGGGGCGTCCGCACCCGCTTCTCCGACGACCTGGCCTGGCTCCCCTACGTCGTCGACCGGTACGCGGCGGTCACGGGGGACGACTCCGTGCTCGACGAGTACGTCCCCTTCCTGGAGATGCGCGCGCTGGAGCCGCACGAGCACGAGGTGTACGACCTGCCCCGGGTCACCGACGAGCACGGCAGCGTCTACGAGCACTGCCTGCGCGCGCTGCGGAAGGCGTGCACCGCGGGCGCGCACGGCCTCCCCCTCATCGGCATCGGCGACTGGAACGACGGGATGAACCGGGTGGGGGTGGAGGGGCGCGGGGAGAGCGTCTGGCTCGCGTGGTTCCTCACCGCCACCCTCCGCGCCTTCGCGGTCCGCGCGGAGACGCGGGGCGACGCCGCCGTGGCGGCGGACTTCCGGGCGCGGGCGGACGCGTACGTGGCCGCCGTGGAGGCGAACGGGTGGGACGGGGAGTGGTACCGCCGCGCCTACTTCGACGACGGCGCGCCGCTCGGGTCCAGCCTGAGCGACGAGTGCCGCATCGACTCCATCGCGCAGAGCTGGAGCGTCATCTCGGGCGCGGGCGACCCGGAGCGGCAGGACGGTGCCATGCGCTCCTTCGAGGAGCACCTGGTCCGGCACGACGCCCGTCTCCTCGTGCTGCTCACGCCGCCGTTCGACCACACGCCGCACGACCCCGGCTACATCAAGGGCTACCTCCCGGGGGTGCGGGAGAACGGCGCGCAGTACACGCACGCGGCGCTCTGGGCGGTGCTCGCCACGGCGCTCCGCGGGGAGGGCGACCGGGCTTTCGAGCTGTTCCAGATGCTCAACCCGCTCACCCACACCGGCACGACGGCGGAGGTCGAGCGCTACAAGGTGGAGCCGTACGTGGTCGCGGCGGACGTCTACACGGCTCCAGGGCAGGTGGGGCGGGGCGGATGGACCTGGTACACCGGCTCCGCGAGCTGGACGTACCGGGTGGGGCTGGAGGCGATCCTGGGCTTCACCAAGCGCGGAGACACGCTCCGCTTCGATCCCTGCGTCCCGGCGGCGTGGCCGGAGTTCACCGTCGAGTACCGCTTCGGGGAGGCGCTCTACGCCGTCACCGTGCACGACCCGGGCGAGATCCGGAGCGCAGGGGCGGAGGTGAGCCTGGACGGAAGGGTCCTGGACGAAGCGGCGATTCCGCTCGTGGACGACGGAGCCCGGCACGAGGCGGTCGTGCGGCCCCGCGCGCCGGGGCGCGCGGGGCACCGGGAAGCCGCGCCCGCCCGGCCGGCCCCGGCCGGTTCCTGAGGGGGATCCCTCAGGCCGCGCCGCCCTCGGATTCCCACTTCCGGATCGGCTCCTGGTCAGGGCGGGCCCGTGCGGGCGCAGTCCCCTCCGTCCGATGCGCCCTCGGCTTCCCGTGGCGTGGCAGGTAGACGGTGAAGGTCGTGCCGGACGCCTCCGACGACTCCACCTCGATGTGCCCGCCGTGGGCGCTGACGATCCGCTCGGCGATGTAGAGCCCCAGGCCGAGGCTCCCGGTCGGTCCCCTGCCCTCGGCCCTCACGGGCGACTCCCTCGCCTTCATCGGGTTGAAGATCCCGTTGAGCTGGTCGGGCGGGATTGCCGCACCACGGTTCCTGACCACGACGGCGACCTGCTCCTCCTCGCCGCGGAGCTCGACGGTGACCGAGGTTCCCTCCGCCCCGTGCTGGACGGCGTTGCCGATCAGGTTGCTCAGCGCCTGGCTGAGCCGGGCCTGGTCCCACTCCCCCCGCTCCTCCCCACGGGTGTCGACCTGGATCCGGCATCCCGGGTGCGCCGCCGAGACCTCGTCGGCCACGTCGCGTACGACCCGTCCCAGGTTCACCTCCTCCCGCACGACGGGGATGCCTCCCCCCAGGCGGCTCCGGGTGAAGTCCAGCAGCTCGCCCACCATCTGGATCGTGCGCGTGGCGCTGCCCGCGATGCGCGTGGTGAGCGTGCGGTGGGGCTCCTCCAGCTCGTCCAGGTCGAGCATGAAGCTGGCCGAGGTGTGGATCGCTGCCAGCGGCGTGCGCAGGTCGTGCCCCAGGATGGCGATGAAGATCTCCTTCGACTGCTCCATCCCCTGGTTGTACTGGGACACGGACTCCGCCAGCGACTGGTCGATGGCCTCGTTGAAGCGGGTCAGGTCTTCCACGTCCCCGGGTACCAGCTCCCCTTTCTCCTTCGTCCACAGCCGGATCACGCTGGCCCGCAGCGCCCGGTACTCGGCCACCATCTGCTCCACGGAGAAGCCGCTCTCGGCCCGGCCCGCCCCGTGCTCCTCGGCGGCTGTCGAGGCATCGGGACCCCCGGCCCGTGCCCGGCCCTTCGACTTCTCCGCCTGCTGGAGGCAATCCTGGGGCGTCTGGAGATCCGCGGCGATCACCGTGAGCATCTCGTCGGCATGGTCCCGGAGCGCCTCGATGTCCATGGTGCCGCTGGCCGGCGCGCAGGTCCGCGCGAAAGCCTCCCATTCGCGCAGGATCGGCTCGCGGTTGGCGAGGATGAATTCGGCGAGTTTCATTACGTCTGCACCTTCCTGGAGATATGGCCCGCATGCGCCGCGTCGCAGGTTCGTTGCCACCGCGGGTGGAGAAGCCGTAGACGGGGGACGGCCGCGGTCGCGCCGGCCGGGGGTGGAGGGAGCGCCCGGCGGACCCTTCGCCGACTGGAGGGTATGGACGGATGCAGGGCGGCTCCCATCCCGGGAACGCCCGCGCGCTTCCCGCTCCCCGGAGCATCTCATGTCCCGTCCCCCGGATCCCGCGGGTCCCGAAGGGCCTCCCGCCCCGCGCATCACCCGCAGCGAGTTCCGCAGGCGGGGCCGCGCGTTCGGTCTCGAGTACGACGTCGGCATCCGGATCATGGCGCTCTCCGACCCGGAGGTGGGGATCTCCAGGCCCCCGCTGCTTCCCGCGGCGCCGCGTCTCGCCCTGCCCGACACGGGAGGTGGCTCGTGACGGACGACGCCGGGCGCTACAGACGGCCCGTCGGAGTGGCTCCGGAGTCCGGAAGCGGACGGCTGATCGTCGTCTGCGACGACGGCAGCATCTGGAAGTGGGTGAACGACGGGGACCGGTGGGAGGAGCTGGCTCCCGTCCCGGGCTCCAGCCGCGCTGCGGAGGAGGCCGTCCGGCTCCCGGCCGGTCCCTGACGCCGGTGCCCTTGCCGGTTGCCGGGTCCAGGTGGAGAGCGGGTGCAGCGAACGGCGGGAGCTACCGCAGCAGCGGATACGGGTTCTGGGGGACTCCCCCCCAGTACCGGGCCGGATCCGGCGTGGTCGACACCTCGAAGTGCAGGTGGTAGTTGCCGGGCTCTGCATCGCCGGTGTCGCCCACGTACCCCAGCACCTCGCCCCGGCGCAGCGCCCGCCCCTCCGCCATCCCGGGCGCGTAGCGGTCCAGGTGTGCGTAGTAGTAGATGGTGCGCCGGTCGGGCGCCAGCTCGTACAGCGTGATGCCGCCGCGCTCGCTCAGGAACAGCTTCATCACCACCCCATCCGACGCGGCCAGGACGGGCGTGCCGCGCGGAGCCGCGATGTCGATCGCGTCGTGCCGCCGGCCCTGCCCGCGCGCCTGCTCGTACGTGTCCACCAGGCTCGCCGCCTTCACGCCCTGCACCGGGATCAGGAGCTTCGAGGCGTCCCCCGCCGGCGCGACGGCGAACGGCACCTCGTCGGCGGAAGCGGCCGGGGCAGCCGCCACCCCGGCAGCGGCGCCGGGGGACGTCCCCCCCGGGCCCGGGGCGGCGCGCATGCGGCCCAGCACGCCCGGTGCGGCCCAGGCGGCGGCGATCACCACCACCAGCATCGAGATCGCGCCCAGGGTGAAGGGGAGCAGGAACCGGGAGCTTCGCATCGTAGCACCGCCCGCGTGAGGGTCTGCCGGAAGGCTTCCCGACCGGCCCCGCGTGCACGGGGCGAGGCCGGAGTCAATCTAACGCTCTATGGTGTTGGCGGCCAATCACTTGCGTGCAGCCGGAGTCGACACCCCGCCGTCGAAGGCGGACGGCTTCGATCACTCCGGGTCCGACCCGCGGGCCCGGAGGAGGTCCTAGGATGTTGCACCTCAACAGGTTAGATTGACTTGCGAGCCTCCGCTCGCAGACACGGAGCGGCCTCCCCCCCGAAGGAGCGTATGAGCATGCCCGCCACGGACGCGGTGACGACCGCCGGGAGTCCCGCCCGGACGGGTACGCTTCCATTCGATCCCCACACACGCGGCGCTTTCCTGGCGGAGACCAGCCGCTGCCTGGCAGACTCGCTCGACTACGAGGTCACCCTCGCGACCAGCGCGGGGCTCGCGCTGCCGCACTTCGGCACCTGGTGCATGGTGGACGTCGTGGAGCCGGACAGCACCATCCGGCGGGTCGCAGTGATCCATCCGGATGCGCAGAAGCAGCTCCTCGCCCGCGAGTTCTACGAGAACCACCCTCCGGGCCGCGACGATCCGCTCGGTGCGCCGCGGGTGATCCGCACGTGCGAGCCGGAGTTCGTGCTCGCCTACGCCGACGTGCTGGAAGGGATCGCCGAGGAGGAGCACCGCGAGCTACTCCGGGGGCTGGGGGCGCAGTCGTTCCTCATGGTCCCCATGTGCGCACGGGGGCGGACGCTGGGCGCGATCACCTTCGTCTCCGACAGCCGGCGCCGGTACGATCCCGCGGACCTGCTGCTGGCCGAGGACCTGGGACGCCGGTGCGCGATGGCCGTGGACAACGCGCGGCTGTACGCGGCCTCGCAGGAGGCGCACCGGGTCGCCGAGGCGGCGCGCAAGACCGCGACGCTCACCGCCCAGCGCGCCGAGGAGCTGCTGCGCGAGGCCAACCTGGCCCGCTACGAGGCGGCGGCGGCGGAGCACGCCAAGACGACCTTCCTGGGCACGATCTCGCACGAGTTCCGCACGCCCCTGACCGCAGTGCAGGGCTTCGCGGACCTGCTGATGGACGACAGCTCGGACCCGCTCACCGAGCCGCAGCGGCACCAGGTGGAGCGGATCCGCGCAGCGAGCGACCACCTGCTCACGCTGATCGAGGAGATCCTCGGCTTCGCGCGGCAGCAGGCCGGCCACTCCGAGCTCCTGCTGCGCGAGGTCGACCTCGCCCGCCTGGTACTGGATGCCGCGACCATCGTGGAGCCACTCGCGGTCGCCAAGGGGCTGCGGCCCGTCCTGCGCATTCCCGAGGGACCGATCCCCTTCGTCACCGACGCGGGAAAGCTCCGCCAGATCGTCGTCAACGTGGCGGCGAACGCGGTGAAGTTCACCGAGGCGGGCGAGGTCCGGCTGGAGCTGGAGCTCCTGGACGGTTCGGCGCTGCTGCGCTTCAGCGACACGGGGATCGGGATCGCCCCCGAGCACGCGGAGCACGTCTTCGAAGCCTTCTGGCAGATAGACCAGACGGAGCGCCGGGTGGGGGGAACGGGGCTCGGCCTGGCGGTCACGCGCCAGCTCGCCGAGCTGCTGGGCGGCGAGGTGACCCTGGAGGCCGGACCGGACGGCGGAAGCGTGTTCACCGTTCGCCTTCCGATTCGCTCCCCGGAGCCCGGGGAAGCGCCCTGACGGGAGCCGGAGGAGGTCTCGCCCACGGAGCGGCGGGTGCGCGCCCGTGGGCCGGAAGCGATCACACGTGGTCCCCTGGCTTCGAGCTCGCCGCCACCCGGCGCAGATCGGCGATGTTCTGCTCGATCCGCCCCATCATCGTCCGGTAGGTCTCCCGGGCGGGGCCATCCATGAGGTCGGTGAGCGCCGCGGCGGCCTGCTCGTGTGCGTTGACCGCCTTCTGCAGCGCGAGCTGCTTGTTCTCGTGCGGCTCCATGAAGCCTCCGTTGTCTGTGGATGGGGCCGGGCACCGGTGCTTCGCCGCGCAAGGATCGCGGACGCCCCGCGGGGACGCCGGAAGCATGCCTGGACGGCGGGCCGGGTCCTCAGCCCTCTCCGCCAGGCTCGTCGCCGGCGGGGACGGGCTCGGGGG
>DATABU010000719.1:0-9804 GCA_036259415.1 Longimicrobiaceae bacterium | reverse complement strand
GTGCTGGAGGACGCCCGGCGGAGCCGCCGGGCCCGGGAGACGAGGGCGGTGCGGGAGCTGGGCGCGCGGGCGTACGCCGGCGTCCCCCTGCGCGCCCCCAACGGCACCGTGGTGGGGTGCGCCTGCGCCCTGGACACGCGCCCGCGCGAGTGGAGCGGCGCGGACGCCGAGGCACTGGAGGGCGTCGCCGCGGGAGTGGAGGCCGACCTGGCGCGGCGCCTGGCGGAGCGGGCGCTCGCGGACCGCGAGGCCATCCACCGCGGCGATCTGGAGCTGGCGCGGGAGCGGGCGGCGGAGAACGAGGAGCGCGCGGGCCACGGCGGCCGGGCGTCCGGGGAGGAGGTGCACGCCGGGCTGGCCGGGTGGCCGGCAACGGAGGCGGAGCTGGGCCGGGCCGTTGAGCGGGACGAGCTCCGCCTCCTCTACCAGCCGGTCGTCTCGCTGCGCACGGGGCGGGTCGCCGGCTTCGAGGCGCAGCTCCGCTGGGAGCACCCCCGGCTGGGGACGCTGCACCCCGCCGGGTTCCTGCCCCTGGCCGAGGCGACGGGGCTCGCCGTACCCGTCGGCGCCTGGGCGCTCCGCGAGTCGTGCCGCAGCCTGCGCGGGTGGCGGCGCGCGTTCCCCGGCGCCCCCGTCGGAGTGAGCGTCGGCCTGTCCGCGCGCGAGCTCCGCGGCGGGGGGCTGGTGGAGCGGGTGCGCCGGGCGCTGGAGGAGACGGGGAACGAGCCCGGCTCGCTGCGGCTGCAGGTCGCCGAGGGCGCGGCGGCCCGGGGACCGGAGGAGGCCGCGGCCCTGCACGCGCTGCGGGAGCTGGGGGTGCAGCTGCACCTGGACGGCTTCGGCACGGGGTGCTCCTCGCTCACCCGGCTGCACCGGCTCCCGCTGGACGCGCTGAAGGTGGACCGCTCCTGCGTGTGCGCGCTGGACCGCGACCCCGCGGCCGCGCGCCTGGTGCGCAGCGCCGTCCCTCTGGCCCACGCGCTGGGGCTGGCGGTGGTCGCGGACGGGGTGGAGACCGCCTCCGCGCTGGACCTGCTGCGCGGGCTCCGCTGCGAGTACGCGCAGGGGCCCCACCTCTCGCCGCCGCTGGACGGGGACGGGGCGCGGGAGCTGCTCGCCGCCGGCGTCCGCTGGTGAGCGCGCCGCTTGAGATCCGTCCCGCGGCGGCGTATCCTGCGGAAACGCATGCCTCGACCGCCCCACCCCGCCAACCGCCCCGTCCCCTGAACGCGCTCGCGGAACCGGTGCTCCCGCTCCACGTCCCGTCCGGCCCCGACACCGTCCTCCCAGAGGGGGACGGCCTGCTCCGCACCCTGCTGGCGAGCGTCGGCGAGGGGGTGGTGGTGTGCGACCCGGGGCTCCGCTGCCGGGTCTGGAACCGATTCATGGAGACGCTCACCGGGATCCCGGAGGAGGAGGCGCTGGGCCGCCGCGTCCCGGATCTCTTCCCGCAGCTCCGCCGCTTCGGCGTCGAGGGGCTCCTGCGTGCGGCGCTGGCGGGCGAGACGGTGCGCTCCCCCGACATCCCCTTCCGCGTGCGCCGCACCGGGAGGTCGGGGCTGGCCGCCGGGCGCTACGCCCCACTCCTGGCCCCGGACGGCGAGGTGCTGGGGGTGATGGCCACCGTCCGCGACGTCACCGAGCGGCGCCGCGCCGAGGAGGAGAACCAGCGCCTGGCCGCCTTCCCCCGCGAGACCCCCAACCCGGTGGTGGAGTGCGGCGCCGGCGGCGGCGTCACCTACGCCAACCCCGCCGCCGAGCGGGCGGCCGCCGAGCTGGAGGCGGGGGTGGAGGCGCTCCTCCCGCCGGGGCACCCGCAGCTGGTCCGCACGGCGCTGGAGGCGGGGCGCGGCTTCCGCGGCGTGGAGGCGGCGGTGGGAGGGCGCATCCTCTCCTGGACCTACCACCCGCACCCCACCCTGGGGGTGGTGCACCTCTTCGGCGAGGACATCACCGGGCGTCGGGCGGTGGAGGAGCAGCTCCGCCACGAGGCGCTGCACGACCCGCTCACCGGGCTCCCCAACCGCCACCTCTTCCTGGAGCACCTGGCCCGCGCGCTGCTCCGCGCCCGCCGCGAGCCGGACGGGCTCTTCGCGGTGCTCTTTTTGGACCTGGACCGCTTCAAGGTCATCAACGACTCGCTGGGCCACCACGTCGGCGACCGGCTCCTCTCGGTGGTGGCGGCGCGGCTCCGGGGCGCGCTCGGCGAGGGGGACACCGTGGCCCGCTTCGGCGGCGACGAGTTCGCGGTGCTCCTCCCCGACCTGGCCGGGCCGGGGGACGCCACCGCCGCGGCCGAGCGCATCCAGGCGGCGATCTCCGTCCCCGTGAACCTGGACGGCTACGAAGTCTACACCTCGGCCAGCGTGGGCATCGCCCTCTCCTCCGCCGACTCCGGGCGCCCCGAGCACCTCCTCCGCAACGCCGACGTGGCCATGTACCGCGCCAAGGCCGCGGGGACGGGGCGGCACGAGACCTTCGACCGCGCCATGCACGCCCGCGCCCTGCTCCGGCTGCAGCAGGAGACGGAGCTGCGGCACGCGCTGGCCCGCGGCGAGATGCGGCTGGTCTACCAGCCCATCGTGGCGCTGGAGACCGGGCGGGTGGAGGGGTTCGAGGCGCTGCTCCGCTGGCAGCACCCCGAGCGCGGCACCGTGGCCGCCGGCGAGTTCGTCCCGCTGGCCGAGGAGACGGGAATGATCCTCCCCATCGGCCGCTGGGTGGTGGAGGAGGCGTGCCGCCAGCTGCGCGAGTGGCAGGACGACTTCCCCGGCGCGGCGCCCACCATCGGCGTAAACCTGTCGGGGCGGCAGTTCGAGCAGCGCGACCTGGCGGAGCAGGTGGAGGGGGCGCTGCGGGCCTCGGGGGCCCGTGCCTCCGGCCTGCGCCTGGAGGTCACCGAGAGCGTGCTGGTGGAGAGCCCCGAGGCCGCCGCCGCCACGCTGGCCCGCTTCCGCGCGCTGGGGATCGGGGTGTACCTGGACGACTTCGGCACCGGCTACTCCTCGCTGGCGCTGCTGCACCGCCTCCCGCTGGACGCGCTGAAGATCGACCGCTCCTTCGTGTGGCGCATCGGCGCGGAGGAGGACGCGCTCCCGGTGGTGCGGACCGTGGTGGCGCTGGCGCGTAGCCTGGGACTTGCAACGATCGCGGAGGGAGTGGAGACGGAGGAGCAGCTCCGGGCGGTACGCGACCTGGGGTGCTGCGCCGCGCAGGGCTACCTCTTCTCCCGCCCGGTGGAAGCCGGGGCCGCCCGCGCGATCCTGGAAGCCGCCCCGCGCTGGTGACTCCCCCTACGGCGAAACCCGCACCGGCCTCGCCCGCGCCATGCACCCGCTCCTCCGGAGCCTTTTCCGAGAGCACGTCCCCCCGGACGAGCCCGTCCCCCCCGGATGGGGCGCGCTCCTGGAGGCGGTGGACCGCGCCTGGACGGAGGGCGCCGGCCCCGTCGCGGGCGAGGCCACCTTCCGCGCCCTGGCCGAGACCATCGCCGCCGCCGTCTTCGTCTACCAGGGCGACCGCTTCCGCTACGTGAACGCCGCCGCCGCCGCGCTCGTCGGGTACCCCCCGGGAGAGCTGCTGCGGATGAACTTCTGGGACGTGGTGCACCCCGACGACCGGGAGACGGTCCGCCAGCGCGGGACCGCCCGGCAGCGCGGCGAGCCCGTGGTCGCCCGCTACGAGTTCCGCATCGTCACCCGCGGCGGCGAGGAGCGCTGGGTGGACTTCACCGCGGGGAGCGTGGAGTACGAGGGGCGCCCCGCCGCGCTCGGCACCGCCTTCGACGTCACGGAGCGCAAGCGCGCCGAGGCGCAGCACGCCCACGGCGCCTTCCACGACGCGCTCACCGGGCTCCCCAACCGCGCCCTCTTCCTGGACCGGCTGGGGCAGGCAGTGGAGCGGGTCCGCCGCCGGGGCGAGGGGGCGGTGGCGGTCCTCTTCCTGGACGTGGACCGCTTCAAGCTGGTCAACGACTCGCTGGGCCACGACACCGGCGACGAGCTGCTCCGCGCCCTCGCCGGCCGCGTGGCCGAGGCGCTGCGCCCCGGCGACACCGCCGCGCGCTTCGGGGGCGACGAGTTCACGGTGCTCCTGGACAACGTGGGCGACGCCGTGGCCGCCGCGCACGTGGCGCAGCGGCTGCTGGACTCGCTCGGGCGTCCCTTCCAGCTCCGCCGGCACGAGGTGTACACCACCGCCAGCGTGGGCCTCGCCCTGCACACGGGCGGCCCCGCCACCCCTGAGGAGCTGCTCCGCAGCGCGGGCACCGCGCTGGGGCGGGCCAAGGCGCGCGGGCGCGCGCGCTACGAGACCTTCGACCGGGCCATGCACGCCGAGGCGCTGGACCGCCTGCGCATGGAGACGGAGCTGCGCCACGCCTCCGCCCGCGGGGAGCTGCGGCTGGCGTACCAGCCCGTGGTGTCGCTCGCCGAGGGGGGCGGGGTGGTGGGCTTCGAGGCGCTGCTCCGCTGGGACCACCCCGGGCGCGGCCTGGTCCTCCCGGAGCGCTTCGTACCGGTGGCCGAGGAGGCGGGGCTCATCGTCCCCATCGGCGAGTGGGTGCTGGAGGAAGCGTGCCGGCAGCTCGGCCGCTGGCGGGAGCGCCTCCCCGGCCGGCGGATCACCATGGGGGTCAACCTGTCGGGGCGCCAGTTCGCCCGGCCGGAGCTGGTGGACCGGATCCGCGAGGTCCTGCACGAGACCGGGACCGAGCCCCGGTCGCTGGTGCTGGAGGTCACGGAGAGCGTGCTGATCGAGCACACCGATCCCACCGCGGCCATGCTGGCGCGGCTCCGCGAGCTGGGGGTGGGGCTCTGCATGGACGACTTCGGGACCGGCTACTCGTCGCTGGGCTACCTGCACCGCTTCCCGCTGGACACGCTCAAGATCGACCGCTCCTTCGTCGCCCGCCTCGGGCGGGAGGGCGACGCGGCGGCCATCGTGCGGGCCATCGCCACGCTGGCCCACAACCTGGGGCTGGCCGTGGTGGCTGAGGGGGTGGAGACCGCCGGCCAGCTGGCGGAGCTGCGCGACCTGCGCTGCGAGATGGCGCAGGGATTCCTCTTCTCCCCGCCGCTGGATGCCGCAGACGCCGAGCGGCTGCTGGAGGAGGACCCCCGCTGGTGAGCGGCCGGCGCGTCCACGGCGGCTGCGGGTCGAGCGGCGGGTTCGGGCGTGCCCCTCGCTGCGCTCGGGTCGGGCTGCGGCTCCGTAAGCGGGCACACTACGCCCGCTAACGGAGGCGAGCCCCGGGAAACTGCCCCCGGGTCTCGCCGCTTCGCGCTCGCATCCCTCACGCAGGGGCCCAGCCGGGGGAGGGGGGTTCACGGCCCCGTGACAGCGCACGCGCCAACGGGTATCATGTCCGCATGCTCACCTGCCAGAAGGACCGCTTCTCCCTCCCCGAGGGGCTGCACTACCTGAACTGCGCCTACATGGCCCCCCTCTCGCTCCGGGTGGAGGAGGCGGGAATCGCAGGAATCCGGCTGCGGCGCGACCCCACCCGCGTCGCCCCGGCGGACTTCTTCACGGGGGCGCAGGCGGTGCGGGAGCGGTTCGCGCGGCTGGTGAACGCGCCCGACCCGGCCCAGGTGGCCATCGTCCCGGCGGTGTCGTACGGGATGGCGGTGGTCGCCCGGAACACGCGGCTGGAGCGGGGGCAGAACGTGGTGGTGGCGCACGAGCAGTTCCCCAGCAACGTGTACCCCTGGCGGCGGCTGGCCGCGGAGGCCGGAGCGGAGGTGCGCACGGTCGCGGCGCCGGAGCGGACGGAGCGGCGGGGCGAGGCGTGGAACGCGCGGCTGCTGGAGGCGATCGACGCCGGCACGGCGCTGGTGGCGCTGGGGCACGTGCACTGGGCGGACGGCACCCGCTTCGACCTGGAGGCCCTGGGCGCGCGCGCCCGCGAGGTGGGCGCGGCGCTGGTGGTGGACGGCACCCAGTCCGTGGGCGCCCTCCCCTTCGACGTGCAGCGGATCCGGCCGGACGCGCTGGTGTGCGCCTCGTACAAGTGGATGACCGGGCCCTACGGCGCCGGGGCGGCGTGGCTCGGGCCGCGCTACCTGGACGGCGAGCCGCTGGAGGAGAACTGGATCGGGAGGGAGGCGAGCGAGGACTTCGCCGGACTGGTCCGCTACCGCGACCGCTACCAGCCGGGCGCCCTGCGCTTCGACGTGGGCGAGCGCTCCAACCCCGTCCTCCTCCCCATGCTGGCCGCCGCGCTGGACCAGCTCCTGGAGTGGACCCCGGAGGCCGTCCAGGCGTACTGCCGCGAGCTGACCGCCGGGCTCGTCGCCGGGGCCCGGGAGCTGGGCTGGACCGTGGAGGACGCGCGCTGTCGCGGCGGCCACCTGTTCGGCCTGCGCGCCCCCGCCGGGGTGCGCCTCCCGGCCGTTCAGGAGGCGCTGGCGCGGCGCCGGGTGGCCGTGTCCGTGCGCGGCGCCGCGCTGCGCGTCTCCCCCAACGTCTACAACGACGCCGCCGACGTGGAGGCGCTCCTCGGCGCGCTCCGCGAGGCCGCGCCGTGAACCCGTCCCCACCGGCATGACCGACCCCGACCGCATCGCCCGGCAGCTCCGCTTCGTGGTGGAGATCGACCGGCTCAAGACCGTGATCCGCCGGACGCTGCTGACCGACGCCTCGCGCCGCGAGAACAGCGCCGAGCACTCCTGGCACCTGGCGCTCATGGCCGCCCTCCTCTCCGAGCACGCCGGCGCCGGGGTGGACGTCGCCCGCACCATGAAGATGGTGCTGGTGCACGACGTGGTGGAGATCGACGCGGGAGACGCCTTCTGCTACGACGCCGCGGCCAACGTGGGGAAGGAGGAGCGCGAGCGCCTGGCCGCGGAGCGCATCTTCGGGCTCCTCCCGCCCGAGCAGGCGGAGGAGCTGCGCGCCCTCTGGGAGGAGTTCGAGGCCGGGGAGACCCCCGAGGCCCGCTTCGCGGTGGCGCTGGACCGCCTCCAGCCGCTGATCCAGAACATCCACTCCGGCGGAGGGAGCTGGCGGGAGCACGGGATCGCGCGGGAGCAGGTGCTGCGCCGCATGGAGCCCATCCGCACCGGAGCCCCCGCGCTCTGGCCCACGGTGCTGGAGGCCGTGGAGCGGGCGGTGGCCGAGGGCCACCTCCGCGACGGGGCCTGACCGCTCCGCCGCTGGCGGCGGGCCGCGGACCATGAGCGCGCCCATGCGCGGCTGACGCGCGGCAGACGCAGCTCCGAGCCGCACCGGCGGCCCGTGAACCTTCACGGGCCGTCTTTCTTCGTCCCCGTACCGCACGCCCGCCACGCCACGGTGCCCTGGGGCCGCAGTGTCCCACTCCGGGGCGCGCGCGCCACACGTCGGGTCCCGCCCCGCCGGAACGGACGGTGACCGCGGCCGCAGCCCGTTTCGGGGAGCTTCGCCGCGGAGCGCCAGCAGGCACGGCCGCTTCTACGACATGCTTGACGCCTGTCGCCATCGGATCTATAGTTGCCTGGAGTCACTGGTACATTTCCCGCCAACAGCCGCACAACGCGTCTCCGCCGGCGCGCGCGCCGCAGGTCCGTCCCGCCGAACCGCCGGGGCCTCACACATCCCAGGAGGTATCCAGATGCAAGCAGTCGCCGAAGAAGTCCGGGTCGAACCCTCCATCTTCGTCCAGCAGGACTGGGCGGGCTACACCGCCGAGGAGCACGGTACCTGGGGGCTCCTGTACGAGCGCCGGATGCGGGAGCTGCGGGACACCGGGAGCCGCGTCTTTTTGGAGGGCGCCGAGGCCATCGGGCTGCGGCGCGACAGCGTGCCGGACCTGGCGGAGGTGAACCGCCGGCTGGGCCCGCGCACCGGCTGGCGCTCGGTGGCGGTCTCCGGCTTCATCCCGGCCAAGGAGTTCTTCGCCTGCCTGTCGCAGCGGATGTTCCCCACCACGGTGATCGTGCGCCCGCGCGAGCAGCTGGAGTACCTCCCGGAGCCGGACATCTTCCACGACGTCTTCGGGCACGTGCCGCTGCACGCCGACCCGGTCTTCGCCGACTTCCTCCAGGCGTTCGGGCAGGCCGCCCTCAGGGCCCGCACCGAGGAGGAGATGACCCGCATGGCGCGGCTCTTCTGGTTCACGGTGGAGTTCGGGCTGGTGCGCGAGGACGGCCGCATCAAGGCGTACGGCTCCGGGCTCATCTCGTCCATCGGCGACGCGGCCAACGCGCTGGGGCCCCGCTGCGACCGCCGCCCCTTCGACCTGGACGCCGTGATGGACCAGCCCTTCGAGATCGACCGGTTCCAGGACGTGCTCTTCGTCGTGGACTCGTTCGAGCAGCTCTTCCACGCCGTGAAGGAGGCCGAGCGCCGACTGGAGGCCGCATGATCATCGTCACCCGTCCGGACATCACCGACGGCGAGCTGGACCAGATCCGCGAGCGCGTCGAGGTCTACGGCCTGCGCACCCACATCTCCCGCGGCGAGCGGCGCGTGGTGGTGGGGTGCATCGGCGACGAGACCGCCCTGGCCGAGGCCGCGCTCCGCGCCCTCCCCGGCGTGGAGTCGGTCACCCCCATCCAGAAGCCGTACAAGATGGCCTCGCGCGAGTTCGCGGCCGAGGCCAGCGTGATCCGCGTGGGCGACGCGGTGGGCGCCAGCATCGGCGGGCGCGCGCTGGCGGTGATCGCCGGCCCCTGCTCGGTGGAGGGGCGCGAGATGCTGGAGGAGACCGCGGCGGCCGTGCGCGCCGCCGGGGCGGGGATGCTGCGCGGCGGGGCCTTCAAGCCCCGCACCTCGCCCTACGCCTTCCAGGGGATGGGCAAGGCCGCGCTGCACCTGCTGGCCGACGTGCGCGCCCGCACCGGGCTCCCTGTGGTGACCGAGGTGATGGACACCCGCCAGGTGGAGCTGGTGGCCGAGTTCGCGGACGTGCTCCAGGTGGGCGCCCGCAACATGCAGAACTTCTCCCTGCTCTCCGAGCTGGGGCGGGTGCAGCGCCCCATCCTGCTGAAGCGGGGGCTCTCGGCCACCATCAAGGAGCTGCTGATGGCCGCGGAGTACGTGATGGCGCAGGGGAACCGCGACGTGATCCTCTGCGAGCGCGGGATCCGCACCTTCGAGACCGCCACCCGCAACACCCTGGACGTGGCCGCCATCCCCGTCCTCAAGGCCGAGACCCACCTCCCGGTGATCGTCGACCCGAGCCACGCGGCCGGCCGGGCCGACATGGTGGCTCCGCTCGCCTTCGCGGCCGTGGCGGCAGGCGCCGACGGCCTGATCGTGGAAGTCCACCCGTGCCCGGAGAAGGCGCTCTCGGACGGGGACCAGTCGCTCAGCCCGCTGAAGTTCGCGGAGCTGATGCGCGGCCTCCGCCCGTTCGCGCTGGCCGCCGGACGCACGCTACCGGAGAGCGACCATGACGCAGCACGAGAGGCGGCATGACCATGCAGGCGAGAGCCGTTTCCGCCGAGCTCGATCTCGCACGGCTCCGCGTGGAGATCGAACGGATCGACCGGGAGATCGTGGCCCTGGTCTCCGACCGGGTGAGGCTCGCCCGGGAGGTCGGGAGGGCGAAACGCGCCGCCGGCCTTCCGACGCTGGACCCCGCGCGTGAAGCGGCAGTGGTGCGCCGGGCCGGGTCGCTGGCCCGGGAGTCGGGGCTCGTGGACGAGGAGATG
Organism: Longimicrobiaceae bacterium; assembly: GCA_036259415.1. GTDB lineage: Bacteria > Gemmatimonadota > Gemmatimonadetes > Longimicrobiales > Longimicrobiaceae > JAFAYN01. The sequence goes on along the minus strand of DATABU010000719.1, from coordinate 169 downwards.
CGGGCGCTGTTCTGGCACCTGATCGGGCTTTCGCGGCGGGCCCAGGTCGAGGAGGAGTGAGCTTTACCTTCGGAACGACCGGGGTCGGGCGTGACCCCCGCTGGCGCGGGGGTCGGGCTGCGCGCTGCCGGGAGCATGTGTCGCAGTTCTCCCCCTCCCGCTTGCGGGG
>DATABU010000718.1:0-2038 GCA_036259415.1 Longimicrobiaceae bacterium | reverse complement strand
GGCGCGGGGCCGGAGGCGCAGCGCGCGGCGGCCGCCGTCCTGGCCCCGGGCGTGGAGCCGGGCGCTGCGCCGGAGGAGATCCGCTGGCCCGCTGCTGCGACGCTGCGCGAGGCGGGGGCGGAGGAGGCGGGGATGAGCGAGGCGGGGCTCGCCCGGGCCGATTCGGCGCTGCGGGCGGCGGTGGCGGCCGGGACCTTCCCGGGGGCGGCGCTCGCGGTGGGGAGGCGGGGGCGGCTGGTGCGGCTCCGCGGGTACGGGCGGCTGGGCCCCGGCGCGGGCCCGGTGGACGCGGACGGGACGCTCTGGGACCTGGCCTCGCTCACCAAGGTGGCGGCCACCACCGCCGCGGTCATGGCGCTGGTGGACGACGGCGAGCTCCGTCCGGACGCGCCGGTGCGCCGCTATCTCCCGGGGTTCTCCGGGAAGTGGAAGGAGGACGTCACCATCCGCCACCTCCTCACCCACACCGCCGGCCTCCCACCCGGCGAGTGGCTGTACGGGAGCACGCGCTCCCCCGGGGCGGCGCTGCGGCGGTCCATGCGCGCGCCCCTGCAGAGCCGCCCGGGGACGCGGATGGTGTACAGCGACTTCGGCTTCATCCTCCTCGCGGCCATCGTGGAGGAGGTCGCGGGCGAGCCGATGGACGCGTACCTGGCGCGCCGGGTGTACGCCCCGCTGGGGATGTCGTCCACCCTGTACCTCCCGCCGCAGGTGCTCCGGCCGGCGACCGCCCCCGCCGCCTCGCGCTCCGAGCAGGGCTACGCGCTCCGGGGCGTGGTGCACGACGCCAACGCGTTCCGCCTCGGCGGGGTGGCGGGGCACGCGGGGCTCTTCTCCACGGCGCTCGACATGGCCGTCTACGCCCAGACGATGCTGAACGGCGGGAGCTACGGGACGCACCGGGTCTACACCCCCGAGACGGTGCGCCGCTTCACGGCGATCCGGACCCGCGTCGGCAACCGGGGGTGGGGGTGGGACGTCCCCGTGAGCCGCAGCTCCGCGGGGAGCTACTTCTCCGCGCGCTCCTTCGGCCACACGGGCTTCACCGGCACCTCGGTGTGGATCGACCCGGAGCAGGAGCTGTTCGTGGTGCTCCTCACCAACCGCACCTACGGCGACGCCGGCCAGCGCGCCGTGCTGGAGCTCCGGGAGAAGGTGCACGACGCGGTGGCGCGCTCCATCACCGACGCCGCGGTCCGCCCGCGCCCGGGGAGCACCGCCGCGCTGGAGGAGGAGCGCCGCGCCCGGCTGGAGCGGGAGCGCGCGCGACGGCAGCGCCCCACGCGCAGGCCCGGCCGGCGGGGGTGACCACCCGCCCCGCCCCTGTCCCCCGGGGGTGCTCCGTGCCGTCCTTCAGGGGGGACGGGCCGCAGCGCCTCCCGCGGGGAAACACCAGTATCCGCGCCATATACGTGCGCTTCAACGAGTTGGCACCGGAGTTGCCACCGGGACCGGTACACCCTTGGCTGTACCCTAGACGAGGACTCCACACGATGCGCATCCGCAGCCTGCAGCTTTCTTTCGTGCTGGCGCTCGCCGCCATGCTGGCCGCCGGTCCGGCGGACGCACAGGGGAAGGGCAACAAGAACAAGCGGGAGAAGGACCGGACCGAGCAGGTCCGCCGCGACCGCGACGACCGCCGGGACCGGGACGAGCGCTGGGACCGCGACGTCCGGCTGGAGCGCCGCAACGGCCGGCAGGTCCCCCCGGGCTGGTGCCAGGGGCGGGGCAACCCCCACAACACGCCCGAGAACTGCGGGTACGACCGCCGGGACCGCCGGTACGACGACCGGTACGACCGGCGCGACGACGACCGCCGCTACGGCTCGTTCGAGGAGGCGCACCGCGCCTTCCACCGCGACCACGACCGCGTCTGCCGTGAGCGCGCCTCGCAGCGTCCGTTCGACGTCCGCTGGCAGCTGCGGGTGCGCAACGAGTGCAAGGCGGACCACGACCGCTGGCACGCCCGGAACGAGCGGTACTGATCCCGCTCGCGGCCTGCACCGGCAGGCGCGCACGACGAGGGCCCACCCGCCGC
>DATABU010000717.1:0-3565 GCA_036259415.1 Longimicrobiaceae bacterium | reverse complement strand
CCCCGCAAGGGGGAGAGGGGGAGAACGGCAGGCTGGTGACCGTGCCGCAAATGCCTGCGTGAGGGATGCGAGCGCGAAGCGGCGAGACCCACAGCAGTATCGTGGGGCTCGCCTCCGTTAGCGGGCGTGGTGTGCCCGCTTACGGAGCCGCAGCCCGACCCGAGCGCCAGCGAGGGGCACGCCCAACCCCGGTGCAGTCCCGAAAGCAGACCGGCCCGGATCCACGTGGGACCCGGGCCGGCGCCCAGCCTGACCTGCAATCGAAGCCTACCAGATCTTCACCCGCTGCTCGGGAGCCAGGTACAGCTTGTCCCCCGGCTTCACCCCGAACGCCGCGTAGAACGGCTCGAAGTTGCGGAGCGGCCCGTTCGCCCGGAACTCGCTCGGCGAGTGCGGGTCGACGAGGATCCGCTGGCGGAGGTTGGCGTCCCGGTACTTGCGGCGCCAGATCTGCCCCCAGCCCAGGAAGAACCGCTGGTCGCCGGTGAAGCCGTCGATGACGGGGACCTCCTTGCCCTGCGTGGCGATCTTGTACGCCCGGTACGCCACCGCCATCCCGCTCAGGTCGCCGATGTTCTCGCCCAGCGTGAAGCGGCCGTTGACGTTCACCCCCTCCAGCGGGGTGAAGGCGTCGTACTGCGCCACCAGCGCGTCGGTGCGCGTCTTGAACTCGCCCAGGTCGCTCTCCGACCACCAGTTGCGGAGGTTGCCCTCGCCGTCGGAGCGCGAGCCCTGGTCGTCGAAGCCGTGGCTGATCTCGTGCCCGATCACCGCGCCGATGGCCCCGTAGTTGACCGCGTCGTCGGCCGACGGGTTGAAGAACGGCGGCTGGAGGATCGCGGCCGGGAACACGATCTCGTTCATCGTGGAGCTGTAGTACGCGTTGACCGTCTGCGGGGTCATCGCCCACTCGGTGCGGTCGATGGGCTTGCCCAGCCGCCCGATGGCCCGGCCGTGCGAGAACTGCGCGGCGCGTATCACGTTCCCCACCAGGTCGCCGCGGCGCACCTCCAGCGCGGAGTAGTCCGGCCACTTGTCGGGGTAGCCGATCTTGACGTTGAACTTCGCCAGCTTCTCCTGGGCGCGGGCGCGCGTCTCCGGGCTCATCCACTCCAGCTCGTCGATCCCCTGGCGGAAGGCGGCGAGCAGGTTGGAGACGAGCTGCTCCATCCGGGCCTTGTCCTCGGGGCGGAAGTGGCGCTCCACGTACATCTTGCCGGCCATCTGCCCCATGGCGCCCTCCACGGCGGACACGCCGCGCTTCCAGCGCGGGCTGGGCTGCTCCAGCCCCTGCAGCGTCCGGCCCGTGTACTGGAACTTGGCGTCGGCGAACGGCCGGCTCATCTCGTCGGCGTAGTCGTCCACCAGCTTGAAGGTCATGTACCGCTTCCAGGTCTCCACGGGGATCTCGCTCACGGCGCGGCCCATGGCCTGGAAGTAGTCGGGCATGCGGACGACCACGGCCGGGGTCTGCTCCGCGCCGGCGGCCTTCACGTACTCGGTCCAGGAGAAGCCCGGGGTGAGCGAGTCCAGCCCGGCGACGCTGAAGCGGTTGTAGGTGGCCTCGCGGTCGCGGCTGCGCGCGCGCTCCCAGTGCGACTTCGCCAGCGTGGTCTCCAGCTCCATGATCGCCTTCGCGCCGCCGGCGGGGTCGTGGTCGCCGGCCAGGCGCAGCAGGGTCTCCACGTAGCGCAGGTAGGCGGCGCGGGCGTCGGCGAAGCGCTGCCCCTCCTCGAAGTAGTAGTCGCGGTCCGGGAGCCCCAGCCCGCTCTGGCTGAGCGTCACGATGTAGCGGTCGGCCTGCTTGGAGTCCTGCCAGACGCCGAAGCCGACCGGCGTCTGCACGCCCAGCCGCTGCAGGTGCGCGAACGTCGCGGGGAGCTGCGAGCGGTCGCGGACGGCGGCGATGCGGGACAGCTCCGCGCGCAGCGGCTGGATCCCCAGCTGCTCGACGCGAGCGCTGTCCATGTAGCTCAGGTAGTAGTCGCCCACCTTCTGCCGGTCGGAGCCGGCGGGGGCGTCCTTCTCCGCGGCGGCCTCCTCGATGATGGCGCGGAGCGCGGCCTCGGAGCCGTCGGCCAGCTCGGAGAACGAGCCGTAGTTGGAGCGGTCTCCGGGGATGGCCGTGCGCTCCAGCCACTTGCCGTTGACGAAGCGGAAGAAGTCGTCCTGCGGACGGACGCCGCGGTCCATCCCGCTCAGGTCGATCCCCCAGCTCCCGTAGTGGGTGGGCTGGGCGGGCTGCGCGGAAGGGGCGCTCGGGGGCCCGGCCTGCGCGCCCAGCGTCGCGGCCGTCCCGCCGGCGAGGAGGCAGGCGGCGAGGGCGCCGGAGGTCCCGATCCGGAGCAGCGGGTTGTTCGGGCTCATGAGATCCGTTGGGTGGATGGACGCGGGTGGGAACAGACTCCCTGTTACCGGATCGCGTCGCAGTGGTTCCGGCTCACCCCGCCCGCTCCAGCGCGGCACGGTCCCAGCCGGCCAGCCCGGCGCCGGCGGCGTAGGTGTCCTCCAGGAAGGCGCGCACCGCCGCGTCGGGGTCGGCGGCGGCGCGGACGGCTTCGTGGGGGAGGATCCACTCCCCCATCTCCGGCAGGTAGCGCGCGGAATCCGGGCGCACCCGCGCCTCCGCGTAGCCCGCGGGCTCCGGGTACATGTAGGCGTAGAACGCCGCCTCCGGGACGGCTCCGCCCCCGGGCCACCAGCCGGCGCTGCTCACCTCGTGCGAGTACGCCTCGCGCACGACCCGGTCAGCGAGGCCGGGGACGCCGCCCGGGTGCGGGGGCGCGGGGCGGCCGGAGAAGCGGGTCACCGCCATGTCGAAGCTCCCCCAGAAGAAGTGCACCGGGCTGCACTTCCCCACGAAGCCGGAGCGGAACTCCCGCAGGACGCGGTCCACCTGCACGAGCGCCCGATGGAAGCGGCGGGCGTGCACCGGGTCGTAGGAGGCGTGGGCGTGGTCCTCCGGGAAGGGGACGGGGTCCGGGAGCTCCACCGGCACCGGCCAGATGCGCGGCTCGATCCCGATGCGGCGCAGCTCCGCCATCAGCTCGCGGTGGAAGTCGGCGACGGAGCGGGGCTCCAGCGGGAAGCCGTGCTCCGCGCCGTCGCCCGTGTCGATGCGGAGCCGGTGGTCCACGAAGTCGAACGCGACCTCGAAGCTGCGCGAGCCGTACGGCATGGCCCCGCTCGTCAGCCCGCGCGGGGTGACGTACAGCGGGACGTGCCACCAGTGGTTGACCCACGGGCTCTGCGCCAGGCGCACCTTCCCCACCACCTGCGTCCACAGGTGCAGGGTGGCGCGGGTGTCCTCCCACTCCGCGAGGGGGAGGCTGGGCCAGACGGCTTCCGCGGCGGGGGACTCGCTCATGCTGTGCTCCGTCGGACGGGTCGGTGGGGGAAGGGTCCTCCGCAAGATAGAAGGGACCGCAAGGGCTACCCGGGCTCCCCAGCGGGGCGCACGCGCTGGCCGGCCGCGAGGTGCACGGGGCCGGCCGCCGGGACGCCGTCCACCACGCAGGCGGAGAAGGCCACGGGGAGCCCCGGCGGCCGGCCCCCTGCACCTCCC
>DATABU010000716.1:0-2668 GCA_036259415.1 Longimicrobiaceae bacterium | reverse complement strand
CGCGAGCCCGGCAGCCGATCGGCTGCCGGGCTCGCCGGTGCTCCGGTCGGACTACGGATCGCCCACCCCGCGCATCCGCCGCCCGGCGCTCCGGGAGCACGATTCGTCCCATCCCCGTTTTCCCGGACTCCCCCGGCGCGTAAGCTACGGGCTCCACCCCGGCCGTCGGACGGTCGCCGGCAGCCGGGCCCGGACGCGTGACCACCGTCTCCGACAGGAGGGGAGCTTGGCAGCGACTCGTGCAGCAACCTTGATGATGGCGGCGCTCGCGGCCTGGGCGGCCCCGGTGGCGGCGCAGAGCGCGGGGAACGGCGCCACCGGGCGGTCGGCGGCGGTCCGCGCGGAAGACCTGCGGGCGCGCCTTACGGCCTTCGCGCACGACTCCATGGAGGGCCGCGAGGCGGGGACCCCCGGCCACGACCGCGCCGCGGCGTACCTGGCCCGGGAGCTGGCCCGCCTGGGGCTGCGGCCGGCGGGAGAGGGCGGCAGCTTCTACCAGGAGGTCCCGCTGATCCACAGCGCACTGGACCGCTCGGTGGTCCTCACCGTGGACGGGGCCCCGCTGCGGCCGGAGGACGAGTACACCCCCCTCGACCAGCGCTCCGCGATCCGCTCGCTGGACGGGGCGCAGGTACTCTTCGGGGGGAGGGTGCCCGAGGCGGCGGCGCTCACCCCGGAGCAGGTGGCGGGGAAGGTGGTGGTGTTCCTCTACCAGCCGGGGGGTCCGCTGCTCCCGCCCAGCGGGGCGAGCAGCAACCTCGCGGGGGCGGCGGGGGTGGCGCTGACCGGGATCGATTCCGCCTACACCGGCTCGTACTCCTGGACGCTCATCCGCGCCAGCTCCGGCTTCACCTACGACGACAGCTCGGCCGCCAAGTCGGTGAAGCTGCTCCTGCACAGCTCCGCGGCCCGGAAGATGTTCGGGCGGCCCCTGGAGGAGCTCCGCCAGGGCGACACCGGGAAGCGGCTGGGCGGCGACGTCCGGTACGTGCGGACGAGCCGGCCCACCCGGAACGTGGTCGCCGTCCTGCCGGGGACCGACCCCCGCCTGCGCGGGCAGTACGTGGCCCTGGGGGCGCACAGCGACCACGACGGGGTCCGCTGGGGCGCAGCCGACCACGATTCGCTGCGCGCCTACCTGCAGGCGCTCCGCCAGCGCGAGGGCCAGGGAGGAGATCCGCTCCCCGCCGCGGAGCAGGAGCGCATCGCGCGGGAGGTGGCCCGGCGCCCGGGGGGCGCCCGCTCCCGGCCCGACTCGATCTTCAACGGGGCCGACGACGACGGGAGCGGCTCCATCGCCCTGCTGGAGCTGGCGGAGCACTTCGTGGACCCGGCGAACCGGCCGCGCCGCTCCCTCCTGTTCGTCTGGCACACCGCGGAGGAGAAGGGGCTCCAGGGGTCGCAGTGGTTCACGGACCACCCCACGGTCCCGCGCGACTCCATCGTGGCGCAGATCAACGTGGACATGATCGGCCGCGGCGGGAGCGCGGACCTCCCGAACGGCGGCCCCGACTACCTGCAGCTCCTGGGGTCGCGGCGTCTCTCCACGCAGCTCGGCGACCTGGTGGAGGCGGCCAACGCGGGCCGTCCGCGGCCCTTCCGCCTGGACTACCAGTACGACGCCGACGGCCACCCCGAGAACTACTACTGCCGCAGCGACCACTGGAACTACGCCCGGTACGGCATCCCGGTGGTGTTCTTCTCCACGGGCGGCCACGCGGACTACCACCGCGTGACCGACGAGGTGCAGTACATCGACTTCGAGCACTACACCCGGGTGACGGACTTCATCGGCGACGTGGCAAGGCGGGTGGCGAACCTGGACCGGCGCCCGGTGGTGGACAGGCCGAGACCGGACCCGAACGGCCCCTGCCGGCAGTGACGGCCGCCCCCCTCCACCCCACCGGGCCATGGACCCACGTCTCCCGCTGACGCGGCGCCGCTTCTTCCGGTTGGGGCTCACCGCGCTCGCGCTGCCGGTGGCCTCCGCGTGCCGGACGGCCGCGACCCGGCCGCAGGCCGGGCGCGGGGGCGCCCGCCTCACGGCCCGCCCGGGGAGCCCCACGCGGAGCATCGGGCCGGGCACGCACCCGCTCCCCGCGGAGGTCGGCGGCGCCTGCACGCTGTACGTGCCCCCCGGCTACGACCCCGCGGCTCCCGCGCCCCTCCTCGTCATGCACCACGGGGCCGGGCCGAGCCGCGGGATGATGCACGAGCTCTTCCCGCTCGCCGACGAGCACGGGATGCTCCTCCTGGTCCCCTACTCGCTCGGCCGCACCTGGGACCTGGTCCTGGGCGGGATGGGGCCGGACGTGAGGGTGCTGGACGCGGCGCTCGGGCACGTCTTCGACCGGTGCGCCGTCGATCCGCGCAGGATCGCGGTCGCCGGCTTCTCCGACGGGGGCTCCTACGCGCTCTCGCTCGGCCTCACCAACGGGGACCTCTTCGCCGGGGCGGTCGGCTTCTCCCCGGGCTTCCTCGCGCCGCCGGAGCGGGTGGGGAAGCCCCGGGTCTTCGTGAGCCACGGCACCCGGGACGAGATCCTCCCCATCGACCGCACCGGCCGCGCGGTGGCGCGGCAGCTCCGCGCCTGGGAGTACGATCTCACCTACCGCGAGTTCGACGGGCCGCACGCCATGGTCCGGGAGATCGTGAGCGAGGCCATGCG
>DATABU010000715.1:0-2159 GCA_036259415.1 Longimicrobiaceae bacterium | reverse complement strand
CCGGGAGTGGCGCCTGCGGCCGGCGGGCGGCGGGGAGCTGCGGGCGCGCTTCCTGGTGGACGCCACCGGCTCGGGCGCTTCGGTCGCCCGCCGCTGCGGCGCCCGCTCCGTGGCGGCCGACCGGCTGGCCGGCTTCGTCCGCTTCTTCCACGACCGCCCCGGGAGCGACCCGCGCACGCTCGTGGAGGCGTTCCCCGACGGGTGGTGGTACACCGCCGCGCTCCCCGGCGGCATGCGCGTGGCGGCCTGCATGACCGACAGCGACCTGGGCCGCCGCCTGGGCCTGGCCGGCCCCGACCGCTGGTCCGCCCTGCTCGCCGGCGCCCCCCACGTGGCCGACGTGCTGCGCGGCGCCGCCCCCTCCGGCGGGGTGGTGGTGCGCGCCGCGCGCTCCCGGCGCCTCCACCCCCCCGCAGGCGACGGCTGGGTCGCCGTGGGAGACGCCGTCTCCACCTTCGACCCGCTCTCCTCGCAGGGCGTGCTCAAGGCGCTGCGCTCCGGCGTCTTCGCCGCCTACGCCGTGGGCGACCTGCTGGCCGGGGGCGACGCCTCCGGCCTGGAGCGCTACCGCCGCTTCGTCGCCGACGAGTTCGCCGCCTACCTGGACACGCGCGACGCCTACTACGGCGAGGAGCGCCGCTGGCCGGAGAGCGAGTTCCGGCGTCGCCGCGCGGGGCGGAGGGCGGAAGTCCCCGTCCGGTGAACGGCTGCGGGTTCGGGCGTGCCCCTCGCTGGCGCTCGGGTCGGGCTGCGGCTCCGTAAGCGGGCACACTACGCCCGCTAACGGAGGCGAGCCCCGCGCAGTGCCTCTGAACTGCGGTGCCCCCGGGTCTCGCCGCTTCGCGCTCGCATCCCTCACGCGGGCCACCAGCGGGGAGCAGGCCGTTCACCCCTCTCCCGCTTGCGGGGGAGGGGCATTCTCGTTGTTGCAGTTCCCTGCCGTTCCCACATGCTGTTCGGGGGGAGACTCGCCGGCCGTTTGGCGAGGCTCACCCCGGCGGAGGGAGACCCACAGCCGTTCCGTGGGGCTCCCGGAGCCCGCGCAGGAGACGGACGGCAGTATCGTCCGGCTCCGGAGCGGCCCCGCCGAACCAGAGGCAAGTCACTTCACCCGGTGCGTGTCCTTGTTCCGGTTCCCCTCCAGCGAGTGCTCCAGGCGCAGGTGCGGCTCCGGCGCCCCGCGCAGCTCGTCCGGCACCTCGTCGCCCACCGGCCCCTTGGCGATGGTGGTGCCGCCGTCCACCACCCAGAGCGCCCCGGTCACGTAGCTGGCCTCGTCGGAGGCCAGGAACGCGTAGACGTTCGCCACCTCCTCCGGGGTGCCGCGCCGCGCCAGGGGCGTCGCCTGGATCAGCGTCTTCTCCATCTTCCGGCTCATGGGCCCGGTCTCCCGGTGCGTCCAGGCCGTGTCGATGGGACCCGGGCAGACGCAGTTGGCGCGCACCCCGTACTTCGCCTGCTCCACCGCCACCCCGCGCATGAAGGCGTGCATCCACCCCTTGGTGCCGCCGTAGGGGGAGTTCTGCGCCAGACCGACGAACCCCGACTCGGAGCCCGCCGAGACCACGCAGCCGCGCGTCTTCTGCAGGTGCGGCAGGGCGTAGCGGGTCATCAGGAAGGCGGAGCGGACGTTCATGCGGATGGTGCGGTCGAAGTCGTCCACCGGGTAGCGCTGCGTCTCGGCGGTCACCAGGAAGACCCCGGCGTTGTTGACCAGCACGTCCAGCTTCCCCCACTCGTCCACCGCCCGCTGCACGCAGTCGCGGGCGTTCTCCTCCTCCGCCACGTCCCCCCCGAAGGCGGCCGCTTCCCCGCCCCACCCCCGGATGGCACGCACCACGTCCTCGATGGGGTCGCTGGGGAGCCCGCTCACCAGCACGCGCGCCCCCTCCTTGGAGAACCTGTGCGCGATGGCCTCGCCGATCCCCGTCCCCGCCCCGGTGACGATGGCGACCTTCCCCTCCAGCCGTCCAGCCATGTGGCCCTCCTCGCTCGTGTCGTCCGCCCGCGGTGAGCGGGGCGGCGCGCGCAAGGGATGTACCGGGTCCGTCCTGCCGACCAGGCGGGATCGCTGGCCGGCCAGGGGATGAACGACGTGATCACGGTCGAGCAGCCACCGCCGCGCGTTGCAACGGAGACGGGGTGCGGACCGCCGGTCC
>DATABU010000714.1:0-5687 GCA_036259415.1 Longimicrobiaceae bacterium | reverse complement strand
TTGACTGGTGTGCGCCGGCTGCTGATTGTACAGCACGATGAATCCCTGCGGCGCTTCGATGGACTGGACGTCGGGATCCAGCGCCTCATGAGCCAGGTGGACGATGCTTTCGCGAAGCTGATGCAGGCGCTGGTCGACGAGGCCAAGGATGGGCCTCGGCTCTTCAGCTTCCAGCCGGTTGATCCCGACTTCTTCGACAGGCCGAAGTGGGTAAGTCAAAAGTTCCGGCTGACCCTGTGGTGCGAACATTCGCGCATGCCACTTCCCTTCCTGGATAGGAAAGGGGGCCACCGAGGAGTGTACAACCTTACCCTGCCGCGCAAATGGTTCGTCAAGTCCGGACCCTTCCTTAAGGTGCTGACTGGAACCCTCAGCCTAGTGCTGCCTGTGGCTTCCGGCATGATGAAGGTGGCAATAGATGAGCCCACCTATAAAGGGATGGAGGCAGAGCTCGACCTGGGACAGAAGGCTGTCGAGTCGGTGCTCAAGACTGGGGGGCAGATTGGCGGCTGGCTTGGCCGCAATGACGCGCCGGAGTTGGAGCAAGAGCAGGCGTTTCGTGCGCAGGGCGCAATGCTGCGGCAGCTTCATGCATTTTTGCAGGAGAAGGACCCCGGTTTCGGCGGCCTGGTCCGCGTGCGGAACAAGCGCCAGGAATTCCTCTGGGTTCACCCCAGGTTCGAAAGCGAGTATTAAGGCGATGGGGCGGAGAGCACATGCCCTCCGCCCCATCCCACTGTCAGCACCGACCCCTACCGCACCCGCTCGCCCTCGGGGCTCCACACCTCCACGGCGCCCAGGTTCAGCGCGCGGATGGGCGCCTCGATGGCCGCGAGGTCGCCCGCGACCACGATGGTGAGCGCGTCCGGGGCCAGGAGCCGCCGGGCCAGCTCCGCGGCCTCCTCCGGGGTCACGGCGGCCAGGCGCTCCCGGTAGGTGGCGTAGTAGTCCAGCGGCAGCCCGTAGACGATGGCCGTCTGCATCCGCTGCGCGAGCCCCTGCACCGTCTGCACCGAGGCGGGGAAGCTCCCCACCAGGTTGCCGAGCGCACCGGACATCTCGCTCGCGGGGACCGTCTCCCGGGCGAGGCGCCGGAACTCCTGCACCGACTCCACCAGCGCCGAGTCGGTGGCGTTGGTGCGCACCGACGACGAGATCGCCACCGTCCCCACGCCCTGCAGGGCGGCGAAGTTGGAGAAGGCGCCGTAGGTCCAGCCGTGCCGCTCGCGCAGGTTCTGGTTGATGCGGGCGTTGAAGCCGCCGCCCAGCACGTGGTTGAGCGCGGTCATGCGGAAGAAGTCCGGGTCCTCTGCCCCGATGGCGCCCTGCCCCACGCGGATCGCCGACTGCACCGACCCGGGGCGGTCCACCAGGATCACCCGCGTCCCCGTCACGGGCCGCAGGGCGCTCGTGGGCGAGGGGGCCCGCGGCGCCGTCTTCCGCCACCCGCCGAAGGCGTCCTCGGCCAGGCGCCGCGCCTCCGCCGCGTCCAGGTCCCCCACCAGCAGGAGCGTGGTGCTGCCCGGGGCGTAGCGCTCGCGGTGCCAGGCCGCCACGTCCGCGCGGGTGAGCCCTTTCAGGGTGGCTTCGGTCCCCCCGGCGGGGCGGCCGTAGGGCGCCCCGGGCGCGTAGACGGCGCGGGCGAAGGTCTCCCCCGCCAGCCCCTCCACGGTGGCGCGCCCCTGCAGGAAGCCGGCGACCGCCTGGGAGCGGATCCGCTCGAAGTCGGCGGGGCGCAGCCCCGGCTCCACCACCGTGGCCGCGGCCAGCCGCATCGCCTCGGGGAAGGCGCTCTTCAGCGCGGTGACCGTCACGAAGCCGGTGTTGGAGCCGCCGCCGGTCTGGAACTGGGCGCCGAGCTGCTCCATGCGCGCGGCCAGCTCGGGGCCGGTGAGCTGGCGCGTCCCCTCGGCCAGCAGCGAGCCGGTGAGCACCGCCAGCCCGGCCTTGGCCGCGGGCTCGCGCACCGCGCCCGCGTCCACGATCACGCGCCCGGTGACCAGCGGCATCCCCGTCTGCCGCACGGCCACCACGCGCAGCCCGTTGGGGAGGGTGAACTGCTCCACCGGCGGGAGACGGTACGGGCGGAGCGGCCCGGGCGTAGGGGGCTGCTGCCTCATGGGGACGCTGTCGGGGAGCGCCGCGGCCGGCGCGGGCGCCGGGTCGGCCGCCGGCGCGGTGGCGCACGCGGCCAGCGCCGCGAGGGCGAGCGGGAGCAGGGGGCGCCGGGTCATGGGCGTGCGGGGGTGGGGGTGGCGGGGCGCGCGGGCGTGAACACCAGGGTGACGCGGTTCTCCGGGGCCAGCCGCTCCGCCGCCAGCGCGCGGAGCCCGTCCACCGTCACCGCGTCGATGGCGGGGAGGCGCCGGTTGATCCACCCCGGGTCGCCGTGGATGGTCCACCCCTCCGCCAGCACGTCCGAGCGCCCCCCGAAGCCGCCCATGCTCTGGAGCTGGTTCACCAGCCCGAAGCGCGCCGCGGCCTGCACGCGCCGCAGCCCGGCCGCGTCGATGCGGGCGCCGATCCCCTCCATCTCGGCCAGGAGCGCGCGCTCCAGCGCCGCCGGGTCGCCGCCGGGCTTGCCCACCGCGCCCACCACCAGCAGGTCGGCGCCGTCCGCGATCTCGAAGTTGAAGGAGAAGACGTTGGCGGCCACCTGCTGCCGCTGCACCAGCGCCTGGTAGAGCGGGCTGGTGCGCCCGTCTGCCAGGTAGCCGGAGAGCACCGAGACCGCGGCGGCGCGCGGGTCGCGGGCGTTGGGGACGCGGTAGCCCACGTACACCGCCGGGGCGGGAGCGTTGGCGTCCTCGATGGCCTCGCGCACCGGCGCGCCGATGCGCGGAGGCACGGCGGCGTCCGGCCGCGCGGGGGGCTCGGCCCCGCGGGGGATGGGCCCGAAGAAGCGGCGCACCATCTCGCGCGTGGCCTCCACGTCGATGTCGCCCGCCACGGCCAGCACGGCGTTGTTGGGGACGTAGTAGGTGCGGAAGAACTCCCGCACCTCCTCCAGCCGGGCGTTCTCCAGGTCCTCCAGCGAGCCGATGACCGGGTGCCGGTACGGGTGCCCCTCGGGGAAGGCGTTGGCGAGCATCCGCTCCAGCCAGCGGCCGTACGGCTGGTTGTCGAGCCCCTGCCGCCGCTCGTTCTTCACCACCTCGCGCTGGTTGTCCAGCTTGGCCTGGTTGAGCACCTCGTCCAGCGTGGCCATGCGGTCGGCCTCCAGCCAGAGCGCCAGCTCCACCATGTTCGAGGGGACCTGCTGGAAGTAGTTGGTGCGGTCGTTGGAGGTGGTGCCGTTGATGTCGGCGCCGGCCCGGCCGCCCGCCGCCTCCAGCATGGCGAAGTGCTGTCCCTCGGGCACGTTGCGCGAGCCGGTGAAGAGCATCAGGTGCTCGAACAGGTGGGCGAACCCGGTGCGCCCGGGCTGCTCGTGGCGGGAGCCCACGTCGTACCAGAGCATGGTGGCCGCCACCGGGCTGGAGCGGTCCACGTGATACACGACCTTCAGGCCGTTGGGGAGCGTGTCCTGCACGTAGTCGAGCCGGACGGTCTCCTGCGCCGACAGGGCCAGCGGGAACGCGGCCAGGAGCGCGGCGAGCAGTGGTGGCTTCATGCGGTTCCTCTGCGGAGGTCGGGGAGTTGCGCGCGCCCCGCTAGAATAGCGCGCCCCCGGGGGCCGAACAACCGTTCCGGGAGGGTCCGCCCTTGCCGGCCGCGGCCCCCCGCGCGTACGATCCTCACCGGTCCTCCCCTCCCCACCCCTCACCCCATGCCGCCATGCCCGAGCCCAGGCGCAGTGTCCTGCTCCGCTCGCTCGACGCGATCGAGCGCGTCGGCAACCGTCTCCCGGACCCCATCACCCTGTTCTTCGCCTTCGCCGCCCTGGTGGTGGTGGCCTCGTGGGCGGCCTCCGCCGCGGGGCTCTCGGCGACGCACCCGGGGACGGGCGACACGGTGACCGCCGTCAACCTCCTCTCGGCCGCGGGGGTCCGGCGGATGCTCACGGAGGCGGTGGCGAACTTCACCGCCTTCCCCCCGCTGGGGCTGGTGATCGTGGTGATCATCGGCATCGGCGTGACGGAGCGGAGCGGGCTGATCGCGGCGGCGCTGAGCCGGCTGGTGAGCTCCGTCCCCCCGTCGCTGCTCACGGCCACGCTGGTCTTCGGCGGGGTGATGAGCAGCATGGCGGTGGACGCCGGCTACGTGGTGCTCACCCCGCTGGGCGCCATGCTCTTCGCGGCGGTGGGGCGCCACCCGCTGGCCGGGCTGGCGGCGGCGTTCGCCGGGGTCTCGGGCGGCTTCAGCGCCAACCTCCTCCTCACCTCGCTGGACCCGCTCCTCTCCGGGCTCTCCACCGAGGCGGCGCAGCTGGTGGACCCCGCCTACGTGGTGGACCCCACCGCCAACTACTACTTCATGGTGGCGTCGGTCTTCCTGCTCACCGGGCTGGGGACCTGGGTCACCTCCCGCTACGTGGAGCCGCGGCTGGGAGCCTGGTCGCCGGAGGACGGCACCGGGGTGGAGGACGCCTCGCTGGGCGAGGTGACGCCCCGGGAGCGGAAGGGGCTCGCCGCCGCGGGGATCGCCTTCGTGGTGATGATGGCCCTGTTCGCGCTCCTGGTGCTGCCCGAGGGGGCGCCGCTGCGCGACCCCGAGGCGGTGGCGGCCGGGGCGCCGTTGCTGGTGCAGGCGCGCCCCTTCTTCGCGGCCATCGTCACCCTGCTGATGCTCCTCTTCCTGGTGACGGGGCTGGTGTACGGGATCGTCGCCGGCACCATCCGCTCGGACCGCGACGTGGCCCGGATGTCGTCGGAGAGCGTGGCGGTGCTGGGGAGCTACATCGTGCTGGCCTTCGCGGCGGCGCAGTTCGTCGCCTACTTCGGGTGGTCCAACCTGGGGCTGATCCTCGCCATCAACGGCGCGGGCGGCCTGCAGGCGGCGGGCTTCACGGGGCTCCCGCTGCTGCTCAGCTTCGTGGTGGTGGCGGCGTTCATCAACCTGTTCATCGGGAGCGCCTCGGCGAAGTGGGCGATCATGGCCCCCGTGTTCGTCCCCATGCTGATGCTGATGGGGTACTCGCCCGAGGCGACCCAGGTGGCCTACCGCGTGGGCGACTCCACCACCAACATCATCACCCCGCTCATGCAGTACTTCCCGGTGATCATCGCCTTCGCGCAGAAGTACGACCGGAAGACGGGGATCGGGACGCTGATCTCGGCCATGCTCCCCTACTCGATCGCCTTCCTGCTGGGATGGCTGGTGATGCTGGCCGTGTGGGTGGCCTTCGCGATCCCGCTGGGGCCGGGGGCGCCGCTGCACTACACCCCCACCCCGGGCTGAGGATGCGCACGCCGACCCTGCTCCCCCTGGCCCTGCTGGCGCTCGCCGCCGGCCCGCCCGCCGCCGCGCAGGGGACGGCCATCTACGACTCGGGCGGGCCGCTCCGCCCGGAGCAGGCGGCGTTCGACGTGGAGTTCTACGCGCTGGAGCTGCGCGTGGACCCGGCCGCCCGCAGCATCGCGGGGACGGGGACCACCGTCGCGCGGGTCGTGTCCCCCACCCGGCACCTGGTGCTGGACCTGGACACCACCTTCGCGGTGTCCGCCGTCACCGCCCCGGAGGGCGGGCCGCTGCGCTGGGAGCGGCGCGGGGGGCGGCTGTGGATCGACCTGGGCGGCGTTCGCGCC
>DATABU010000713.1:0-3138 GCA_036259415.1 Longimicrobiaceae bacterium | reverse complement strand
CCTGGCGGGGCTCCTCTGCCTGTGGGACGCGGACGGGCCCTGCGCCAACGCCGTCCGCGACGCGCAGCGCACCAAGACCCGCCCGGAGACCGTGGAGACGCTGTCGGTGGTCTGGGGCGTCGCGGGGCACGAGGAGCGGCTGCGGGAGGCGGTGGCGTGGTACCGCGGGCTGCTGGAGCGCGCCGCGGGACGCACGGCCGAGGTGGACGTGGGCGCGGCGGGCAACCCTTCCGCCGGGTGAGCCCATCCTACCGTTCAGGATCCCGGGCGGGCCGAGAAGGCCGACCTCACCCCCGTCCCCGTGAAGGCGGGCACGGCTGAGGCCCGCGCGAGGACCCGAGCGCTGGGCGAGCGAAGCGGCCGTCGCTGATCTGGACGACGGCGTCGCCGTTCAGCAGCCGGGCCGTGCCCTCGAAGCGGCCGCGGATCCGGCCGCCCCGCTCCGCCTCCAGGGTCACGCTCCCGGAGGTGAGGACGTAGATCGCCCGGGCGGTGTTCTGCGCGGTGACCGCGTCCAGGGCGAGCTCGCCGTAGAACGCCCCCGCGCGGTGCTCGTCGGCGAGCGGGAAGGTTCCCGGCCCGGACACGTCGCCGGCCAGGAGGAACTGGTCGGCCACTCCCCCCCGGCGGAGCGAATAGGCGAAGACCCGCGTGTGCACCGGCGACTCCAGCGCCTGGCCGGCGGCATAGGTGCGGGTGCCCCAGTCGTCCCCGCGGACCCCCCGGGCGGAGAAGACACCCCATTCGGCGCCCGCGTAGACGAACGAGACCGCCCCCACGTCGGCGCCCCCCGGGCCGGTGATGCCGCCGCACCCCCCGGCGACGAGCACGGCGGCGGCCGCCGCGGCGAGGAGCGACTGTCCGATCCTGGTCATGAGTGTGCCTCCGTTCGGGATTCCCCGCCGCTTCGAGAGGCGGCGTCTCCCATTGGACGACCGGGCGCGGCGAAAGTTGCGGCCGGCGCGGGCGCCCGGCACTTTCCCCCGCCATGACCTCCTCCCTCTCGCTCCTGGCCGGTCCCGACGCCCTGCGGATCCTGCGCGAGCGGGGGCTGCGGGCCGGGGACGTGGACGTGGTCCCCGGCGCCTCCGGCGGCCCCAAGTGGCTCGTGCTGGCGGGGCTGGACCGCTACCTCTTCGGCGAGTTCCTCCAGGCGCCGCGCACCCGCCCGCTGCACCTGATCGGCTCCTCCATCGGAAGCTGGCGCCTGGCGTGCCTGGCGCAGCGCGACCCCGCCGCGGCGCTGGCGCGGGCGCACGACGCCTACGTGGAGCAGCGCTATCCTCCCGACCCCTCCCCCGCCCTGGTGACGGAGACCAGCGCGCGCATCATGGAAGCGCTCCTGGGCCCCGCCGGCCGCGCGGAGATCCTGGGGCACCCGTGGGCGCGCCTGCACGTGCTCACCACCGAGTGCCGGGGGCCCTTCGCCAGGGAGCGCCGGGGGGTGCTGCTCGCCGCCTTCGCGGCCGCCGCGGCGGGGAACCTGCTCGCCCGGCGCAGCCTGGGGCTCCGGCTGCGCCGCGCCGTCTTCCACGCGTGCGGCGACACCACGCCCTTCCGCGGGCTCGCCGATCTCCCCACCGTGCACCTCCCGCTCACCGGGGAGAACCTGGCCCCGGCGCTCCTCGCCTCCGCCTCCATCCCGCTGGTCCTGGAGGGGGTGCGGGTCCCCGGGGCGCCGGGCGTGCACCGGGACGGCGGCATCCTCGACTACCACCTGGACCTGGACTTCGGCCCGGGCGACGGGCTGGTCCTCTACCCGCACTTCTACCCGTACGTGGTGCCCGGCTGGCTGGACAAGTCGCTGCGCTGGCGCCGCGCGCGCCCCGCGAACTTCCGCCGCGCGCTCGTCGTGGCGCCCTCCCCCGGGCTCGTCGCGCGGCTCCCCGGCGGCAGGATCCCCGACCGCAGGGACTTCTACCGCCTCCCCGACGCGGAGCGGATCCGCGCCTGGCGCACCGTGCTCGCCGAGAGCGAGCGCATGGCCGACGAGCTCCGGGAGCTGGTGGAGACGGGGCGGATCGCCGCCCGGGTGGAGCCCGTCTGAGGGGAGCGGGCCGGCCGCGGGCGCAATGTCTGAGCGTGGCCCCACGCAGGCGGCCAAGAAGCTTGACAGCCCCCGCCCCGCGAGCCGAAGCTAGACGGTAGGCACGCGCTCGGCCTCCCGCCCCCGCAGAGCGCCCCCCTTCCACGCCCCGCCGCGGAGGAGACCATGGCACCCCGCTTCCACAGGCTCACCCTCGCGGAGTTCGCGGACCTGCTGGACCGCTTCCCCTTCACTCGCACCGTCAACGCCGTCCACATGCACCACACGTGGCGGCCGAACCACGCGGACTTCCGGGGGCACGACTCCATCGTGAGCATGTGGCGCCACCACACGCAGGTGAACGGGTGGAGCGACATCGCCCAGCACGTCACCATCGACCCCGAGGGGTTCATCTGGACGGGGCGGAGCTGGAACCGGGCCCCGGCGAGCGCGGCGGGGCAGAACGGCAACTCGCGGTTCGGCCCGTTCATGTTCGAGATGATCGGGGACTTCGACCGGGGGCGGGACCCCTTCCGTGACCCGCAGCGCGCCACCGCGCTGGCCGTGGTCGCCCTGGTGCAGGAGAAGTTCGGCCTGAGGCCGGAGACGCTGCGCTTCCACCGGGAGATGTCGAGCAAGACGTGCCCGGGGAGCGCCATCGACTACGACGAGGTGCTCGCCGAGGTGCGCCGCCTCCGCGACGCGGGCGTGGACCCGGGCGCGTCCCGGTCGGCCGGCGCCGAGATGCCGTTCGACGCGGACGCGCTCGCGACCCACGAGATCCTCCGGGAGATGCTGGCCGAGCAGCCCCGGGCGGCGGACCCCCCGGACGCCGAGCCCGGGGAGGAGGGGACGACGTTCGACCCCGGCGGGCCGCGGGCGCGGCCCCGGCCGGAGGACGGGCGCGCGCGCGGCTCCGGGCTCTCGGCCGAGCAGCTGTCGGCGCTGCGGCCTCACCTGGTCAACCTGCGGCAGGGCGAGTTCTCCGGCTCCGGCGAGCTGACCACGACACCGGGCGAGGTGGACGCCATCTTCCAGGAGCACCTCCCGCGCGAGGCCCGGGCCGCGGCGGCCCGCGGCGAGCCGCTGCGCATCGTCTTCTGGGCGCACGG
>DATABU010000712.1:0-6391 GCA_036259415.1 Longimicrobiaceae bacterium | reverse complement strand
GGGCCCCCCCGCGCGTAGTGTGGAAAGGGCGAGGCCCCCTCTCCCGCTTGCGGGAGAGGGGAGAACAGCCCGCTCCGGCAGGGCGCCCGCGTGAGGGATGCGAGCCCGAAGGGGCGAGACCCGCGCAGTTTGCGGGGCTCGCCTCCGTTGGCCGGCGTAGTGTGCCGGCCTACGGAGCCGCAGCCCGACCCGAGCGCCAGCGAGGGGCACGCCCGAACCAAGCAGTCCCGAACGACGCTGGTGCAGGGCTTGCCGTAGCACCCGCCGGTCGCCAGAGCACGCGAAACGCCGCCGTCCCGGAGAAACGGACTTGCTGGACATCATCCTCACCTGGCTGCTGCGCCTGGTCTTCCTCGCCGTCGGGGTGGGCGCCGCCATCGCCCTGGCCCGCCTGACCCGCCAGATCTGGCGGGAGCGCCGCGAGCGCTGGGCGGTGCGGATCGCCCTCGCCATGCTCCTGCTCGCGGGCGTCTACACCGCGGGTCACGCGCGCCTCCTCCTCCAGCGCGACGAGCTGGAGGCGGGGCGCCGGATGTACTCCCGCTGGGGCGACCCGCGGCTCACCGAGCAGCGGCGAGGCGAGGTGCGGGGGTGGATCCTGGACTGCTCCGGGAGAGAGGAGAACGCCCTGGCCCGCTACGCCCTCCAGGAGGGGGACGTGCGGCGCGTGTACCCGCTGGGCGAGGCCACCGCCAACCTGGTGGGGGGCGGGCGCGAGGCGGACGAGCGCGACTACACCGTGGAGCGCCTCTTCGCGGGGGAGCTGCGTGAGCCGGTGTCGATGGCGGAGGCCGGGGAGCTGCACGCGGCGGGGACCGACCTGCGCCTGACCCTCTGCGCCGGACCCACGCGCGCCGCCTGGGAGCTGCTGAGCGCCACCGGCAAGCCGGGGGCGGTGGTGGTGCAGGACGTCCGCTCCGGGGCGGTGGTGGCGTACGCGGCCACCGGGGGGCCGGACGACCCGCCGCTGGGGATCAAGCGCTACGCCCCGCCGGGGTCGGTGTTCAAGCTGGCGCTGGCGGCGCTCTGGTGGGAGAGCGGGCTGGGCGACCCGCCGCTCCCCTGCCCGGAGTCGATCCAGGTGAACGCCCGCTCCGTGATCCGCAACTTCGAGATGCGCGGGCGCGGGACGGTGCAGGGGCCCACGGGGATGCTGATCCCCTCCTGCAACACCACGGCGGTCCACATGGCGCAGCAGATGCGCGAGAAGCTGGGCGAGGAGGCGTTCGTGGAGGCGTACCGCCGCTACGGCTTCGAGCCGTACACGGGGGATCCGCCCACCGACACCATCCGCGAGTTCTGGAGCACCTCGTCGGAGGCGTGGGCGCGGCGCATGAGCCCGGCGCTCTCGCGCATCCGAATCGGCGAGGAGACGGGGCGGCAGGAGTGGGCGCAGCTCTCCATCGGCCAGGGGCCGGTGGACGTGACGCCGGTCGCCATCTCGCGCTTCGTGCAGGCCATCGGCAACGGCGGGGTGATGCTCCCGCCCACGCTGGAGGCGGAGCGGGCGGAGGAGCCGGGCGAGGGGACGCGGGTCATGAGCGCGGAGACGGCGCGCAAGCTCCAGCGCGCCATGCTGGCGGTGGTGGACTCGGGGACGGCGCGGAGCACGCTCCCGCTGCTGCAGGGGCTGGGGTGGGACCTGGGGGGGAAGACGGGGACGGCGCAGGTCGCGGGCCGGGCGGACGACGGGTGGTTCGGCGGGCTGGTGTTCGGGCCGGACGGGCGGCCGCGCTACACCGTGGTGGTGTACCTGCGCGGCGGCGGGCCCGGCGGACGGCAGCCGGCGGCGGTGGCGGCGGGGATGACGCGCGCGCTGGCCCGCACGGCCCCGGCGGAGGGGAGGGAGTGATGGGGCTCCTGGACCTCTTCCGGCGGAAGCGGCCCGAGGGGCCGCAGGGGGTGGCGGTCCGCGTCCACGCCGCCTCCGCGGGCCCCGGGGCGGCGGCGCGCCCGGCGCGCCGCGCCTCCCCCTGGCTCTGGGCGGGGGTGCTGGCGGCCGCGGCGCTCTACCTGGGGGCGCACTACTCCGTGGTCACGGGGGTGTGGCCGGTGCACGGCACCTCCCCCGGCGCTACCCGCACCCTGATGCGCGACGCGGGGGCGCTGGTCGCCTGGCTCCTCGTGCTGGGGACGCTGCGCGGGCTGGGGTACCGGGGGAGCTGGGCCATCGTGGCGCTCCCGGTGATGGTCTTCTTCCTGAGCCGGCCGGCCCAGTTCCAGGTGTTCACCGACCCGGTGTACCAGGCCGCCGGCTCGTCGCGGGCGCAGGCCAACGAGCTCAAGGCCGACCGCTCGCGCATCTCCACCATCGAGCGGACCTACCCGCCGGAGCGGCAGGAGGAGGTGTTCGGCGGGCCGCCGCCCCCGCTCCCCGACCCCTGGGCGCAGGCGGTGCGCGGGGTGGCGGAGGGGGAGACGGCGTTCCTGCGGGGGATGTCGCACTACTCGGTGTTCCTGGCGCCGCTGGCCCTGCTGCTGGGATACCTGCTCTCGCGCCGGGCCGAGCGGCTGCGCTGGTTCCGGCACAACCGCACCGTCCCCTACCTGGTGACGCTGGGGGCGTTCTTCGTCCTCACCCTGTTCTTCACCGAGCTGGGGAAGGTGGGGGGGACCACGCCGTGGGAGCTGTTCCTCCCCGTGTTCATCGCCACCTGGGCGGCCGTGCTCGCCGACGACGCCTACAACCTGGCCCGGCCGGGGGAGGTGCTGGCGCCCCAGCGCCTGCTGGGGCTGGTGCTCTATGGGCTGCTGCCGGTGGTCCCCTTCCTGGTGATCCGAGAGCTGGGGCTCTCCATCGTGCTGGCGGGGAGCCTGGCGGCCATGCTCCTGGTGGGGACGCGGCGCGGCTGGTGGGCGGGGCTGATGCTGGTGGCGTGGGCGGCGCTGGTGTTCGCCGCCTTCAACGTGGACGAGCGCTCCCGCACCCGCCTGGAGCTGGCCTACGACCCGTACCGAGACCCGGCCCAGATGACCGAGCCGGAGGTGGAGGCGTGGGCGGCCAAGCTGCACCAGATGAAGCTCTTCGACGCCAACGTCCTGGCCGGCGGCGTCTTCGGCGAGGGGCCGGGGCGCGGCCACGGCGAGACGGCCCCCAACTCCGCCGACGACGGCTACATCACCCTGCACGCCGCGCAGTGGGGGCTGGTGGGGGGGGTGGCGCTGGTGCTGCTCTACACCGTATTTCTCATCTGCATGTTCATGGCGGCGGTCCGCGAGCGCGGCGCCTTCGAGCGGACGCTGGTGACGGGGCTGGCCATGCTGATCGCCATCCCCTTCTGGCTGGCCACGCTGGGCGGGATCCGGGTGATCCCGCTCACCGGGGTGGCCGCCGCCTTCGCCGCCCACGGCGGCGCCAAGCTGCTGGCTTCGGCGCTGGCCGTGGGGATCATCGCCGGCATCAGCCACCGACGGACAGAGGAGGAGCAGCTGGAGAACGCACTGGCGCCGCCGCGGGAGGCCGCGGAGGTGAAGGGGGTCCGGATCCGATGAGCGGGATCGTCGCGCGCAGCGTCCGCCACCGCGGGCTGCACTTCGAGCTGGCCGCCTTCAGCGGTCAGGGGCCCCGCCCGGAGAACCAGGACGCCTTCGCCCTGGACGGCTTCGAGGCCACCGGCACCGTGGCCGTGGCGGACGGGATGGGAGGGGAGCGGGGAGGCCGCCTGGCCGCGGACACCGCCCTGCGGGCGCTGCTGGGCGCAGGCCCCATCGGCTCGCTGGACGCCGCCCGCCACGCGGTGCGATCCGCCGACCGGGCCGTGGCGCAGGCCGCGCAGGAGAACGTCGCCGAGCGGGGGGGGATGGGGTGCGCGCTGGCGCTCCTGGCCCTGGCCCCGGACCGGGCGGGGGGGCCGGGGTGGATCGGCGCCTTCGCGGGCGACGTCCGCATCCTCAGCCGCTCGCCCGACGGCACGGTTCGGCTGGAGAGCCGCGACCACACCCCGGCCTTCGCCCGCTGGGAGGCGGGGGAGATCGGGCTGGACGAGGTCACCGAGGCCGAGGGCGCCAACCGGCTGCAGCGGGCGGTGGGGCGCGGCGGGGAGGCGGACGCCGTCTGGATCCCCCTCCGCCCCGGGTGGACCTACCTGCTGGCCTCCGACGGGATCTCCAAGGCCACCCGCCTGGACGAGCTGGGCGAGGCCATGGCCGCCCCCACCGCCGAGCAGGTGGTGGAGACGGTCCGCCGCAAGGTGGAGGAGCGCGGCCCCGACGACAACTACACCGCCGTGGCCGTGCGGCTGGCGGGCGACGGCGGCCCCCCGGCCGCGCGCGACGACGACACGCAGCCGGAGCCGCCCGGGCGCGGCGCCCCGATCTTCAACCCCGCGACCACCGTGAACCCGACGCCCCGACGCGCCTCCCCGCTGGGGGGGATCGCCCTGTTCCTGTCGCTCGCGGCGCTGGCGCTCGCCGGCTGGGCCGCGTGGAGCGGGATGGAGGCCCGCGAGCAGGCCGCCTCCCGCGCCGAGGTGGCCCGGCTCCGCGGCGAGATCGACTCCATTCGCGCGATGGTGCCGCCGCCGGACACCCTCGCCGCGGCCGGCACGGACACGATCCTCACCGGCGTCCGGACTCCCCCGCCGGGGACCGCGACGCCCACGACCGGGATCCCACGATGACCCGCGACCCCCTCGCGAACACCGGCGAGCCGCTCCTGGACGCCTTCCTGCGCGACACCCTGCCGGAGATCAAGCTGGAGCTGGGGCGGGTGATCGACCGGGAGAACGCGCGGGCCCTCCCCGAGCGCTACGCGCAGCTCCTCCCGCCCACGGTGCTGGTGGTCACGCTGCGCCCCGACGCTGCGGACTCGCTCGTCCAGGTGGCCGGGGAGGTGGAGCGGGAGCTGACCGCCTCGTGCATGCGGCACGGCTCGCTCTACGACCGCGAGTACCGCGTGCAGCTGCACCGCGCCGAGCGCGAGGAGGCGCCGCTCTTCGTGGTCACCTCGCACAGCGAGAACGAGCTGGCGGAGGTGGAGGCGGTCCCCATCTCCGCGCCCGCGCCCACGCCGTCGCCGGTGTTCGCGCCGGGGATGGACCCCGACGCCACCCGCGTGGACGCCGGCGGCGGGCCGCCGGCCGGGTGGGAGCCGGGGCGCTTCGTGCTGGTGGTGGAGGACCTGGAGGGGGGCGAGCGCGAGGTGTTCCGGATGTCGGAGCCCATCACCACGGTGGGACGGCGCAGCGACGACCCGCGGCTGCGGAGCGCGGTCTCGCTCACCGGGGCCCCCCACGTGAGCCGCCGCCAGCTGGCGCTGGCCTGGGAGCCGCGCGGGGACGAACCCGGCTTCCGGGTGTACAACCTCGGCCTCAACGCCGTCCACCTGGGCGGCCGCGAGATCCCCGGGGCGAACCGCAAGGGCGGCCCGCTGGAGCTGGAGGAGCTCCAGGGGATGCACACCGAGTGGGCGCCGCTGGACGAGCCGCTCCGCATCGGCGAGCAGGGCCCCGTCCTCCGCGTGCGGGAGCTCCCCCCGCCGGAGGAGGACCCCGACGCCACGCGCCTGGAGTAGGCGCGAGGCGCACCGAGCACCACCACCCGCGCAGTGCCATGTCCGGCTTCGAGCACCTCCTGATCGGACGGGTCGTCGGCCGCCACTACCGCATCGAGGAGGTCCTCGGCGCCGGCGGCTTCGGCGTGGTCTTCCGCGCGAGCGACCTCCGCGACGGGAGGGCGGAGCGCGCCGTGGCGGTCAAGGTGCTCAAGGTGCCGGTGCGCGCCACGCCGGAGGAGGTGGAGCGACTCCGCGCCCGCTTCCGCCGCGAGGCGTCGCTGGCGGCGCGGCTCCCCACCCACCCCGGGATCGTCCCCATCTACGACTACGGGACGGACGAGGCGCTGGGGCGCGACTACATCGTCATGGAGCTGCTGGAGGGCGAGGACCTGCGCGCGCGGCTGGCCCGGCCGGAGCCGCTCGCGCTCGCGCAGGCGCTGCGCATCCTGCGCGACGCGGCGCGGGCGCTCGCGGTGGGACACCAGGACGGGCTGGTGCACCGCGACGTGAAGCCGGGGAACCTGTTCCTGGCGCGGCCCGGGGACGGGGGGGAGGAGCCGGAGGTGCGGGTGCTGGACTTCGGGATCGCCAAGCCGCTGCGCCAGGACCCCGACCACACCGCCACGCACCTGACGCTGGACGGGCGGGCCCCGCTCTCCGCCCGCTACGCCGCGCCGGAGCAGCTCGCCGGGGGAGGGGAGGTCGGCTGCGCGACCGACGTGTTCGCGCTGGGGGTGGTGGGGTGGGAGCTGCTGACGCGCACCCGCCTCTTCACCGACGCCGACCAGGGCCGCCGCGACGCCGGCCTCCCCGTCCCCCTCCCCGCCGTGCGCGCCCGCAACCCCGAGGTCCCGCCCGAGGTGGAGGAGGTCCTCCTCCGCGCGCTGGAGGAGGACC
>DATABU010000711.1:0-4400 GCA_036259415.1 Longimicrobiaceae bacterium | reverse complement strand
CCGGCACGTGCCGGCGGGGGCGCGGTCGTACTCCGTGGCTCGGACCGCCGTCAGGCTTCGTACACCCGCAGCAGGAACCGGGGGATCGCCGCGCGGAAGGTGGAGCCGTCGGGGCGGCGGAACTCGTAGTATCCCTCCATGTGGCCGCTGGGGCCGTGCAGCATGCAGAAGCTCTGGTACTCGTGCGTCTCTCCCGGGCCGATCAGCGGCGTCTCCCCCACCACGCCCTCGCCCTCCACCTCCGAGTCGCCGCCCACCGGGTCGTGGATGTACCAGTGCCGCCAGAGGAGCTGCGCGGCGGCCTCTCCGGTGTTCTCGATGCGGACGTGGTAGGCGAAGACGTAGCGGTCCTCGTCCGGGTCCGAGTGGTCGCGGAGGAAGTACGGCTGGGCGCTGATCCGGATCCCCTGCGTGATGCGGTCGAACATGGCGGCTGCGGCGTCTGGTGTCGCGGTGCGGGACGCGGGGCGCCCCCGTCCGTCAACTTCACCGCCCCGGGGCCGGAGTGCAAGAGCGGCGCCCGGTCTGTCCCCCCGCCGCGAGCAAGGCTACATTCTACGCTCGATCCGCCGGGGGCGGCCCGCGGGCGCGCGTGTAAACTCCAGAGCAGGGAAGTACGAGTGGCCGACATCGCGATCGATCTGGGGACCGCGAACACCCTGATCCAGGTGAAGGGCGAGGGGATCGTGATGAACGAGCCCTCGGTGGTGGCGGTGGAGCGCGGCAGCGGGCGGGTGCGCGCCATCGGGCTGGAGGCGAAGCGCATGCTGGGCCGCACCCCCGAGGGCACGGTCGCCATCCGCCCCATGCGCGACGGCGTGATCGCCGACGTGGACATGGCCGAGCTGATGCTGCGCCACTTCCTCCAGTCGGTGCTCCCGCGCGGGCTGTTCCGCACCCGGCCGCGGGTGGTGGTGGGCGTCCCCTCCGGGATCACCGAGATGGAGCGGCGCGCGGTCCGCCACGCGGTGTCGCAGGCGGGCGCCAAGTCGGTGTACCTGCTCTCCGAGCCCATGGCCGCCGCCATCGGCGTGGGGCTCCCGGTGACCTCGCCGCGGGGGAGCATGGTGGTGAACATCGGCGGCGGGACCAGCGAGATCGGGGTGATCGCCCTCTCCGGCATCGTCGCCGACGCCTCCATCCGCGTGGGGGGCAACGAGATGGACGAGGCCATCGTGGCCTTCATGCGGAAGGGATACAACCTGCTGGTGGGCGAGGCCACGGCGGAGGCCATCAAGATCCAGCTGGGCTCCGCGTCGCCGCGGGTGGAGCCGCGGGAGATGGACGTCAACGGGCGCGACCTGATCTCCGGGATCCCCAAGACCATCCGCATCCACTCCGACGAGATCCGGGAGTCCATCCAGGAGCCCATCCAGGCCATCGTCGGGGCGGTGCGGCGGGCGCTGGAGGTGACCCCGCCCGAGCTCTCCTCCGACATCGTGGACGAGGGGATCGTGATGACCGGCGGCGGGGCGCAGCTCCGCGGGCTCGACCAGGTGGTCGGGCAGGAGACGGGGCTCCCCATCCACGTGGACGACGAGCCGCTCACCTGCGTGGTGCGCGGCGCCGGCATGGTGCTGGACGACTGGAACGAGTACCGCAGCGTCCTCTCCGAATAGCCGAAGGGGTCCGGGCGCTCCCCGGACCCCTTCGCTCCTACAGCCGCGGCTCGTCGCGGTCGAGCGTGTCGGGGTCGCGGCTCCCGGGGCGCGCCTCCGGGGTGTTCTCCGAGATGACGTCCGGCTTCCCCTCGCGCTTCAGGTCCAGCCTCTGCTGGTGCGTCATGTCCTCGTCGGCCTCGGTGCGCTGCTGGCTGGCGCCGGTCGTCCGCCCCGCCTCGCTCGGCCGCTTGTCCTGCTCGCGCGCCTCCCGCGCCGCCGCCCGCTTCTGCTCGGGGCTCCCCTCCATCTGCTTGCCACCCATGCGATCCCTCCGGTGCTCCGGTAAATGACTGCCCCGCAAGGGGCTCGGGCCCACGGAGCCGGCGCAACGACCGTGCCGGTGGCAGCCTCCCGGCGCGCACCCTATCTTTCCGGCCACCTCCGTGCAGTCTCCCACCCCACCCCGGAGCCCCGTCCCGTGGAGCACCTGAAAGAGCTCGTCCGCGCCATCCCGGACTTCCCCATCCCCGGCATCCTCTTCCGCGACGTCACCCCGCTGCTCCGCGACCCGCGCGGGCTTGGCGAGGTGGTGGAGCGCCTCGCCGCCGAGTACCGGGGCGCGGGGATCGACGCCGTGGCGGGGATCGAGTCGCGCGGCTTCATCTTCGGCGCGCCGCTGGCGGTGGCGCTGGGGGTGGGGTTCGTCCCCATCCGCAAGCCGGGGCGGCTGCCGTACGAGAAGGTGAGCCGCGAGTACGGGCTGGAGTACGGCACCAACGTGCTGGAGATCCACGCCGACGCGGTGGAGCCGGGGCAGCGGGTGCTCATCGTGGACGACCTGCTGGCGACGGGGGGGACCGCCTCGGCCAGCGCGCACCTGGTGGAGGCCATCGGCGGCGTGGTGGCGGCGGTGGCGTTCGTGATCGAGCTGGAGGCGCTGGAGGGGCGCAGGGCGCTGGACGGGTACGACGTGCTGGCGCTGATCCGGTACTGAGCGGCCGGGGTGAACTGCTGCGGCGGGTTCGGGCGTGCCCCCGGCTGGCGCCGGGGTCGGGCTGCGGCTCCGTAGGGCAGCAAACAACGCTGCCCAACGGAGGCGAGCCCCGACGGAACTGCTGTCGGGTCTCGCCGCTTCGCGCTCGCATCCCTCACGCGGGCCACCAGACGGGTGAGGGCCTGCGCGCGGCCCGACGCGCTCCGGGCACGGAACTGGCCTCACCTCCGGCCCGCAGACCGTCCCGTGCGTCCCGCTCCCCGTGCCCCGGCGTCCAGATGAGCGACCCAGACCAGCTTCCCGCGGAGATCCTCCGCACCGCGCGCACCATCGCCGTCCTGGGGATGAAGGGCGACGACGAGCCCGACTCGCCCGCCAGCGCGGTGCCGCAGTACCTGGCGGCGCACGGGTACACCGTCCTCCCCGTGAACCCGGAGCTGGTGGAGGCGGGCCACCCCGGGGCCGTCGCCACGCTGGGGGAGCTGAAGGAGCCGCCCGACGTGGTGGAAGTGTTCCGCAACCCGGAGAACGTCGCCGAGCACGCGGACGAGCTGCTGGCCCTGCGCCCGAAGGCGGTCTGGCTCCAGCTGGGGATCCGCAACGACGAGGTGGCGCGGCGGCTGGAGGAGGCCGGCATCCGGGTGGTGCAGGACCGCTGCATGAAGGTCGAGCACCACCGGCTGCACGCCGGCGAGCGCTGGGGGTGAGCCCGGCGCGGGGTCGGGGTCAGCGCCCCGCCCCCGCGGTCTCCCCGGCCGGCGACTCCGCCGGCCAGCGCTGCCCCTCCCACGCCTGCTGCCAGAACATCCACTCGTAGCGCACGCTCGCCAGGAAGGCGTCGCGCGCCCGCGCCCGCCCGGCGTCGTCCGCGGCGTCCGCGAAGCGCTGCAGCAGGGCGAGCAGGGCGTCCATGTACGCGTTGAACCCCGGGTCGGCGTAGGTGCGCAGCCACTCCGCGTAGGGGTGGTCGTCCGGCACGGCCCCCAGCGAGCGCTCCAGGTGCTGCCCCAGCTCCACGTACAGCCAGGGGCAGGGGGCGACCGCCGCCACCGCCTCCACCAGCGTCCCCCGCAGCGCGGTGGAGACCATGTGGTCCTGGTACGCCCGGTTGTTGGGGGTGAGCTCCAGCGCCGCCACGTCGTCCGCCCCGTAGCCGAGCTTCCGCCCGTAGCCGGCGTGCAGCTGCCCCTCCACCACCAGCGCCATGCGGGCGGCGTCGATGAACCAGAGCTTGTCGCGCGGGGCGGGGCAGCGCGTGGAGATCAGCGCGCAGGCGTCCGAGAAGGCGTGCAGGTAGCGGGCGTCCTGCATCTGGTAGAAGCGGAAGCGCTCCGCCGGGAGCGTCCCCGCGGCCAGCCCGCGGACGAAGGGGTGCTCGAACGACGCGCCCCACGCCCCGGCGGCGTGCTCCAGGCACTCCCGCGCGAAGGGCGGCACGTCGAAGGCTCGGTCGGGCATGTCGGCTCGGTGGAGTGCGGGAGAATGCGACAGCGCGAGACCGGCGCTCCGCGCGCCGTTCGCAGTTGCCGTTCAAATAGTTCCCAAAGTATGTACGGAGGGAGACTCGCCGGTAGTTTGGCGAGGCTCACTCCGGCGGCGGGAGACAGCCGGGCGGTTTCGGCTGGCTCCCGCCGCCCGCGCAGGAGACCGGACAGCCGTACCGTCCGGGCTCCGGAGCGGCCCTCCAACGCCAGAAAATCAGTCCAGAATCAGTTCCCGAGATCACCCGTCGGGTACAGCCGGTAGCGGTTCCGCTTCGGCAGCCACTCGCGCACCTCGTCCCGCCACCGCTGCCGGATCGCGCG
>DATABU010000710.1:0-5213 GCA_036259415.1 Longimicrobiaceae bacterium | reverse complement strand
AGCTATTCCGCGGCCATCGCGAAAGCCGAAGAGACCGCGGAGAAGTTCGCCCAGCTCGGATCCCTCGACAGGTCCGGCCCGCCCACCCTCGGGCGCCTGCTCAACCTCTACCTCAAGGAGGTCACACCGACGAAGAAGGAGAACACTCAGGCTCACGACCGGCAGGCCGCCCGGATGTTCCTCGCGTACTTCGGGGAGAGCGCGGTCGTTGAACAGACGGGCCTGGACGGGAAGGTGAAGACGGGGCTCGGGCGCGCCAGGTACGACGCCTTCATCAAGGCGCGCCGGGAGGGGAAGATCCCCGGGTTTCCCCGCCAGGTCCGCAACCGGATCATCGAGTACGACGTGAAGTTCCTGCGGGCCGTCTTCAACTGGGCCACGGTGGAGCGCGAGGACGGGACGGTGCTGCTGACGCGCAACCCGTGGAAGGGGTTCCCGGTGCCGGTGGAGACGAACCCCGCCCGGCCGGAAATGACGGAGGAGCTGCACGAACAGCTCAAGGCGAACGCCCCGGACTGGCGAATGCCGGCCGTGATGGAGCTTTGCCGGGAGACGCGCCACCGCCGCAACAGCGTGCGGCAGCTCCAGTGGTCGGACCTGAACCTGACGGCACGGACGGTCCGCTGGCGCGGCGAGTTTGACAAGACGGGTAAGGAGTCGGTGACGCCGCTCTCGGAGCGCGCGGTGCGGGTGCTCCGCGGAGTGCCGCGGGTGCTCGGGTCTCCCTGGGTCTTCCCTGCCCCGGCGGACGCGGCCCGGCCGGTGTCGAACGAAACGCTCAACCTCTGGATGAAGCGGACCAAGGAACGTCTCGGGCTGGAGATCCGCGGGCTCGGCTACCACGGGGAGAAGCGCGCGGGAGTCCGCGACCCGCGCTTCCGGTCTCTCCCACCCGCGGTTCAGGAAGCGATCTCGGGGACAGCGTACGAGACGCTGAAGCGGGTCTACGACTACGTGGACCTGGACGACATGAGGGAAGCCGTCGCGGAGCTGGAGCGGGAACGAGCCTGACGGGCCCTCCGTGGCAACGGACAGTAGGAACGGACAGTAGAGGGGGAGACGAGGGGGCAAACGAAAACCCCAACGCCACGCAAGTGGCACCGGGGTAATCGGTTACAGCGAAGCGGGAGACGGGACTCGAACCCGCGACCCTTAGCTTGGAAGGCTAATGCTCTACCAACTGAGCTACTCCCGCACGACGCAAAAGCTAGGAGACGGCGGGACCACCGTCAACCCGGGATCCCGCAGAGCCACCTGTCGGAATCGAACCGACGACCTACGCATTACAAGTGCGTTGCTCTACCGACTGAGCTAAGGTGGCGGAGATCGCCTGTCCGGACGGCGCCGGACAAGCGAGCAAAGCTAAGGCACAGCCCCGTTTGGGTCAAGCCGACTTCTTCCAGCGCGGCCCCTGCGGGGTGTCCTCCACCACGATCCCCCGGGCGGCGAGCTCGTCGCGGATCGCGTCCGACCGGGCGAAGTCGCGCGACTTCCGGGCGGCCTGCCGCTCCGCGATCCGCTCCTCGACCCAGGCCGCCAGCTCCGGGTCGACCACCTCCTCCCGGTCGGCCAGCGCGACGAACATGAAGACGCCGTCCAGGCGCGCGAAGACGGCGAGCGCCGCGTCCCGCTCCGCCTCGCTGATGGGCGCGGAGCCGAGCGCGTCCAGGCGTGCGTTCACCTCCGGCACGAAGGCGTGCAGCGCGGAGAGGGCGACGCTGGTGTTGAGGTCGTCGTCCATGGCCTCGGCGAACCGCGCCAGCGCCGCGTCGGCGGCGCGGTGCAGCACGGGGAGGTCGTCTCCCGCGGGGTGGAGCACGGCGGGGTGGTCCCGCAGCCGGTTGCGGGTGTCGCGGACGCGGCGCACCGCCTCGGCGGCGGCGGCCAGGCCCTCGAAGCTGAAGTTGAGCTTGCTCCGGTAGTGCGCCGACAGGAAGAGGTAGCGGATGGAGGACGGCCGGACCCCCTGCTCCACCAGGTCCTGCAGGTTGGCGACGTTGCCGACCGACTTCGCCATCTTCTCGCCCTCGATCTGCAGGAACTCGCCGTGCAGCCAGTAGCGCGCGAACGGCTTACCGGTGGCCCCCTCCGACTGCGCGATCTCGTCCTCGTGGTGGGGGAAGACCAGGTCCACCCCTCCGCCGTGGATGTCGAAGGTCTCCCCCAGCTCCTGCATGCTCATCACCGAGCACTCGATGTGCCACCCCGGGCGGCCGGGCCCCCAGGGGGTGTCCCAGACCGCGCCCACCGCCTCGTCCTCCGGCCTGGCGGCCTTCCAGAGCGCGAAGTCGCGCACGTCGCCCTTGTCGTACTCGTCGCTGGCGACCCGCTCCCCGCGCCGCCCGGCGGAGAGGTCGGTCCTGGACAGCTTGCCGTACTCTGGGAAGCGGGAGATGTCGTAGTAGACGGAGCCCTCCACCGCGTAGGCGATCCCCCGCTCCTCCAGGCGGCGGATCAGGTCGATCATCCCCTGCACGTAGTGCGTCGCGCGCGGGTACACGTCCGCCGGCGCGATCCCCAGCGTGTGGAAGTTGTCGAAGAGGATCCGCGCGAAGGGCTCGGTATACTCGCCGAGCGGGACGCCCTCGCGGTTGGCCCCGCGGATGGTCTTGTCGTCCACGTCGGTCAGGTTCATGACGAACCTGACCTCGTAGCCCCGGTACTCCAGGTACCGGTGCAGGACGTCGGCGAAGAAGAAGGTGCGCAGGTTGCCGATGTGCGGCGGCGCGTAGATGGTGGGGCCGCAGACGTACATCCCGACGCGGCCCTCGTGGAGCGGCACGAACTCCTCGAGCCGGCGCGTCAGCGTGTTGTAGAACTGGAGTGGCATGGTCGGATGCGGACGGAGGACGTGGAAGCCCGGCGGGACCCGCTCCCCGCGGGTCCCGCGGGGCGCTGCTCAGCGGGCGCCTGACCTACATCGGTGCATCCGCGGCAGCCGCGCTTCCACGCTCCTCATTCCGCGCTCCTCCCGCCGCCGTCCGCGGCGGCGCCCACGTGGTGCACCGTCCGCTGCGGGAACGGGATCTCGATCCCCTCCGCGTCGAAGCGGCGCTTGATCCTGCGGCGCAGCTCCCGCGCCACGTCCCACTGCTTGAGCGGGACCGTCTTGGCCATGATGCGGATGTTGATGGACGAGTCCGTGAACGCCTCGATCCCCGGGACCGTCACCTCCTCCACCAGGAAGTGCTTCCAGTCGGCGTCCTCGCAAAGCTCGCGCCCCACGTCGCGCAGCACCTCCATCACCCGGTCCACGTCCTCGCGGTAGGCGACGCCGACGTCCAGCACCACGCGCGACCAGGTGCGGGTCAGGTTGCTCACCCGCTTGATCTCGCCGTTGGGCACGATGTGGACCACGCCGTGGACGTCGCGGAGGACCACCACGCGCAGCGTCATCCGCTCCACCGTCCCCGAGACCGCGGTGTCCAGCCGGATGACGTCGCCGACGCCGTACTGGTTCTCGAAGAGGATGAAGAGGCCGCTGATGACGTCCTTGACCAGCGACTGCGCGCCGAAGGACACCGCCAGGCCGATGACCCCGGCGCCGGCCAGCAGCGGCCCCAGGTTGATCCCCAGCGCCCCCAGCACCATGAAGACCATCAGCACCAGGATCACCACGATGCCGATGCTGCGCACCAGGCTGAGCAGGGTCTTGGTGCGCTGCTCCTGCACCGACAGCAGCCCGCCCTCGCTGGGCTCGATGGAGCGCTCGATGCGCCTCAGGAGGAGCTTGAGCGCCCAGAAGGCGAGCCAGCCCACGAGCAGCGCCGCCAGGATGCGGAGCCCCGTGGCGGTCAGCTCGGGCCAGTTGAAGAGGTCGGACCACTCGGTCCGCACCCGTTCGGTGAGCACTTCGACGAGGGAGTCGGCCTGGATCATCGGGCGGAACGCGGGATCGGCTGCGGCGGGAGCCCGCCGGTGGACGGCGCTATCCTAGGCCGGGTGCCGCCCCGGTGTCAACCGTGCTCCACCGTCAGGGGAGGACCCGCAGCTCCCGGATGCGCCACCCGTCGCCCTCCCGGACCACGCCCACGTAGACGATGGAGCTGCGCGGAGTGCTGACCCCGCGCGAGCGGGAGATCCAGGCGATCTCCCCGAAGCCCTGGACCGGCTCGCCACCGGCCACGGTGACGCGCGAGGGGCGGACCGAGACGCTCTCCCGGTCCGCGAACAGGGAGCGCAGCGCGGCCGCAGCATGGCGCTCCTGCACGGGGCCTGCGCCCTCGCCCCCCACCTCCAGCACCATCCTCCCCCCGGCGGGAGCGAGCGCGGCCAGCGCCTGCGCGTCCTCCGCCTCCCACAGCCGCGCCACCCGGGCGATGAAGCCCTCCAGGCGCGCCTCGCCCCCGCCCGCCTGTGCGCGGAGCGGCGCCGGCGCGGCCAGGAGGGCCAGCACCGCGAGCAGGCCGAGCAGGCGCGCCCTCACCGGGCCGCTCCGGCCGGGACCACCCCGGCGAGCTCGTCCAGCACCCGGCGGAAGGCGGCGGCGGGGTCGGCGGCCGCGGTCACCGTGCGCCCCACCACCACCAGCTCCACCCCGGCCCGCGCCGCCTGCGCCGGCGTGGCGACGCGCGACTGGTCGCCCGCGGCGTCCCCGGCCAGGCGGATCCCGGGGGTCAGGATCCCCAGCCCCGCGCCCGCGGCCTCCCGGATCCGGGCCGCCTCGTGGACCGAGGCGACCACCCCGTCCATCTCCGCCTCCGCGGCGAGGCGCGCCAGCCGCCCGGCTTCGTCCCCGGCGGACACCCCCGGGCGTCCCCACGCCTCGCCCAGCTCGGAGGCGGAGAGAGAGGTCAGGACGGTGACCGCGTACAGGCGCGGCCCGGCGCCGCCCCGCTCTCCCGCGGCGCGGCGCGCCGCCCGCAGCATCGCGCTCCCGCCGGAGGCGTGCACGGTCAGCAGGTCGGCGCCCAGGCGCGCGGCCGACTCCACCGCGTGCGCCACGGTGTTGGGGATGTCGTGCAGCTTGAGGTCGAGGAAGACCCGCAGGCCGCGCTGCCGCAGCCCCAGGACCACCGGCGGGCCCTCCGCGGTGAAGAGCTGCAGCCCCACCTTGACCCACTCCGCCGCGGGGCCGATGCGCTCCACCAGCGAGTAGGCGTCCGCGGCGCGCGGGACGTCGAGGGCGACGATGGGGACGGGTGGACGGGGCATCGGACGGGCGCGCTCCGGGACGGGTGAACGGGTCGAGGGGTTCCTTACCCGACGGGGGG
>DATABU010000709.1:0-4819 GCA_036259415.1 Longimicrobiaceae bacterium | reverse complement strand
CTCGCTCACCGTCTGCAACGACCTGGCGCCGCTCGGCTACGAGTGCGTGGTCTTCGAGAAGCTGGACCGCCCGGGCGGGCTGATGCGCACCAAC
The DNA here is from genome assembly GCA_036259415.1 of Longimicrobiaceae bacterium. Lineage (GTDB taxonomy): Bacteria > Gemmatimonadota > Gemmatimonadetes > Longimicrobiales > Longimicrobiaceae > JAFAYN01. The sequence goes on along the minus strand of DATABU010000709.1, from coordinate 4,725 downwards.
ATCCCCTCCTTCCGCCTCCCCGCCGCGGTGCTGGACGAGGAGATCGGCTACATCGTGGACATGGGGGTGGAGGTCCGCTACGGCGCGCCGGTGGAGAGCATGCGCGACCTGCTGGCGGGGGGGTGGGACGCGGTGTTCGTGGGGAGCGGCGCCCCGCGCGGCAAGGAGCTGGAGCTCCCCGGCCGGTGGGACGACCCCGCGCACGTGCACATCGGGATCGACTGGCTGGAGTCGGTGCACTTCGGCCACGTCACCGCCATCGGGCCGCGTGTGCTCATCATCGGGGTGGGGAACACCGCCATGGACTGCTGCCGCACCGCCAAGCGGCTGGGCGGCGAGGACGTGAAGGTGATGGCCCGGCGCGGCCGCCGCCACTTCAAGGCGTCCCCGTGGGAGCTGGAGGACGCCGAGGAGGAGCGGGTGGAGATCGTGGAGAACCACGCCCCGCGCCGCTTCCTGCTGGAGGGCGGGCGGCTGGTGGGGATGGAGTTCGAGCGGGTGGAGTGGTACGAGGAGGACGGCAAGCAGCGGAGCCGGACGCTGGAGACCGTCGCCATCCCCTGCGACGAGGTCATCCTCGCCATCGGGCAGGAGACGGCGTTCCCCTGGATCGAGCGCGACATCGGCATCGAGTTCGGCCCGTGGGACATGCCCGTGGTGGACCGGACCACCTTCCGCAGCACCCTCCCGGGCGTGTTCTTCGGCGGCGACGCGGCGTGGGGGCCGGAGAACATCATCTGGGCGGTGGAGCACGGGCACCAGGCCGCCGTCTCCATCCACCAGCACTGCCAGGGCCTCCCGCCGGAGGACCGGCCGCCGTACGGGATGAACCTGGCCAGCACGAAGCTGGGGATGCACTCCTGGCAGTACAGCAACGACTACAACCCCTCCCCCCGCCAGCGGATGCAGCACGTGGAGCTGGTGGAGCGCTTCCGCGCGCTCGGGGTGGAGGTGGAGCTGGGCTTCACCGCCGAGCAGACGGCGCGCGAGGTGGAGCGCTGCCTGAACTGCGACGTGCAGACGCACTTCGACGCGCCGCTCTGCATCGAGTGCGACGCCTGCGTGGACGTCTGCCCCACCAGCTGCCTCACCATCACCTGGGGTGGCGAGGAGGACGACCTGCGAGGGCGCCTCTCCGCGCCGGCGCTGAACCCCGAGCAGCCGCTGTACGTCTCCGGGGCGCTCCCGCAGACCGCGCGGCTGATGGTCAAGGACGAGGACGTGTGCGTGCACTGCGGGCTCTGCGCGGAGCGCTGCCCCACCGCCGCCTGGGACATGGTGAAGTCGATGCTGGCGACCCCCTACGCCGGGCGGCCCGCGTGCGGCGCGGCCCCCGCGCCGGAGCCGGAGCCCCTCCCCATCCCGGCGAGGTGAGATGACGGAGACCCCGCACCCGAACGGCTCCTCCGCCGTCTCCGGCAACGGCGCCGCCCCGCTCCACGCCGCCCGCGTCGCCCCCTCGCCGGAAGGGGAGCGGTGGGGCGGCGGGGTCAACGACTTCGCCTTCCGCATCGGCACGGTCAACGGCACCGGCTCGGCGAGCGCCAACGGGCTGCTGCTGCAGGCCGTCTTCCGCATGGGGATCCCCGTCTGCGGCAAGAACGTCTTCCCCTCCAACATCCAGGGGCTCCCCACCTGGTACGAGATCCGGGTGAGCGGCGCGGGGTACACCGCGCGCACGCCGGACTTCGACCTGGTGGTGACGCTGAACCCCGCCACCTACGCGCGCGACGTGGCCGGGGTGCGCCCGGGCGGATGGGTGCTGCACGACTCCTCCTGGCCGCTGGACCGCTCGCTGCTGCGCCCGGACGCCACCTTCCTCGGCCTCCCGCTGGGGGAGATGGCGGCGGGGGCGTTCGCCGGCAGCCGCGAGCGCACGCTGATGCGCAACGTGCTGTACGTGGGGGCGCTGGCCGCGCTGCTGGAGATCGACCGCGGCGAGATCGAGCGGTTGCTGGCGGAGCAGTTCGGGAAGAAGCCGAAGCTGCTGGACGCCAACCTGCGGGCGGTGGAGATGGGGTGGGCCGCCGCGCGCGAGCGGTTCGACTGCCCGCTCCCCATCCGGCTGGAGCGGATGGACGCCACCCGCGACCACGTGCTGCTGGACGGCAACACCGCCGCGGCGCTGGGGTGCGTCTACGCCGGCGCCACCGTGGGGGCCTGGTATCCCATCACGCCGTCCACCTCGCTGATGGACGCCTTCGCGGGCTTCTGCGCCCGCTACCGCACCGACCCCGACGGCGCGAAGCGGTACGCCATCGTCCAGGCGGAGGACGAGCTGGCGGCGGCGGGCGTGGTGGTGGGGGCGGGGTGGGCGGGGGCGCGCGCCTTCACCCCCACCAGCGGGCCGGGGATCTCGCTGATGAGCGAGTTCATCGGCCTGGCGTACTACGCCGAGGTCCCGGGCGTCTTCTTCGACGTGCAGCGCACCGGCCCCTCCACCGGGATGCCCACGCGCACCCAGCAGGGCGACCTCCTGCTGGTCGCCTACGCCTCGCACGGCGACACCAAGCACGTCGCGCTCTTCCCCGCCAGCCCGGAGGAGTGCTTCTACTTCGCGGTGCGCGCCTTCGACCTGGCGGAGCGCTTCCAGACGCCGGTGTTCGTGGTATCGGACCTGGACATCGGGATGAACGACTGGATGGTGCCGCGGCTCCGCTGGGACGACGCCTACCGGCCTGACCGGGGCGCGGTGCTCACCGCCGAGCAGCTGGAGCGCGTGGAGCGCTTCTCCCGCTACCAGGACGACGACGGCGACGGGATCGCGGCGCGCTCGCTCCCCGGCGTGCACCCGAAGGGGGCGTACTTCACCCGCGGCTCGGGGCACGACCGGCACGCCGCCTACACCGAGGACGCGGCGGCGTACGTGGAGGTGATGGAGCGCCTGAAGCGCAAGCTGGAGACGGCGGCGCTCGCCGTCCCCGAGCCGGAGCTGCACCTGCGCCCTGGCGCGCGGCTGGGGATCGTCTCCATCGGCGGGTGCCACGCGGCTGTGCTGGAGGCGCTGGACCGCCTTGGGGAGCGCGGCGTGGCGGCGGACTACCTGCGGGTGCGCGGCTTCCCCTTCGGCCCGGGGGTGCGGGCGTTCCTGGAGGCGCACGACCGGGTGGTGGTGGTGGAGCAGAACCGCGACGCGCAGCTCCGCTCGCTCCTCCTGCTGGAGACGGAGGTGGCGCCGGAGCGGCTCCTCTCGGCGCGGCGCTACGGGGGGATCCCGCTCAGCGCGCGCGACGTGGTGGAGGACGTCCTGAACCTCATCGGGGAGGCCCCGCATGCCGTCCATCTCCAAGCCGCCCGTTAGGCACCCGGGGCTCCCCGCCAACGCGCTGGGGCTCACCCGGCGCGACTACGAGGGGGCGATGTCCACGCTCTGCGCGGGGTGCGGCCACGACTCGGTCACCGCGGCCATCGTGCAGGCGTTCTGGGAGCTGGACGTGGCGCCGCACCGCGTCGCGAAGCTGAGCGGGATCGGCTGCTCCTCCAAGACGCCCACCTACTTCCTCCGCGACGCGCACGGCTTCAACTCGGTGCACGGGCGCATGCCCTCGGTGGCCACCGGCGCCGGCGCGGCCAACCGCGACCTGGTGCTCATCGGCGTCTCGGGGGACGGCGACTCGCTCTCCATCGGGCTGGGGCAGTTCTGCCACGCGGTCCGCCGCAACCTGGACATGCTCTACGTCCTGGAGAACAACGGCGTCTACGGGCTCACCAAGGGGCAGTTCTCCGCCTCGGCGGACGTGGGGTCGCGGGCCAAGCGCGGCCAGGCGAACGCACACCAGCCCATCGACCCCGTGCTGGTGGCGCTCACCCTGGGCGCCGGCTTCGTGGCGCGCGGCTTCTCCGGCGACAAGGCGCACCTGGTCCCCATCCTCAAGGCGGGGATCGCGCACCGCGGCTTCGCGCTGGTGGACGTGATCTCGCCGTGCGTGACCTTCAACGACCACGAGGGCTCCACCAAGAGCTACCGCTACACCCGCGAGCACATGCACGAGATGGACGCGGTGGACTTCGTTCCGCTGCACCACGAAGTGCGCGGCGAGTTCGGCGCGGACGCGCGCATGACGGTGCGGATGCCGGACGGGAGCACGGTCCGCTTCCGCGACGTGGAGCCGGGCTACGACCCCTCCGACCGCGACGCTGCCTACGCGCACGTGCGCCGCTGCCAGGACGCGGGGGAGGTGGCGACGGGGCTGCTCTACCTGGATCCCACCTCGCGCGACATGCACGACCTGGCCGGGACGGTGGAGGGGCCGCTGTACGACCTGCCCCACGAGGCGCTCTGTCCGGGGAGCGCGGCGCTGGACGCGCTGATGGCGGAGTACGCCTGACTTCGGGCCGGTTCGGGCCGGCGCTGAACTGCAACTGCGGGTTCGGGCGTGCCCCCGGCTGCGCCGGGGTCGGGCTGCGCGCGGAGTAGCGCACGAAACTACCGTGCGCAACTCCGCCGAGCCCCGCGGTACTGCTGCGGGTCTCGGCCCTGCCGGGCGCGCATCCCTCCCATGGCTCGGCTCGCTGTCGGGTGGGGGTGGCGCGGACGCACCCCCTACGGCGCGCGCGGCGGGAGAGTTTCAGCCGGCCCGCTCGCGGGAGCCGGAGCGGCCCTCGAGCGCGGCGGGCCGCTTCCCGTCGCCGGAGTGGAGGAGCGCCTCGGTGAAGTCCTGCCGCTCCTCGATCAGCGCCATGCGCGCGTCCAGGCTCTGCAGCACGTCGCGGAGCTGCGCGATC
>DATABU010000708.1:0-14140 GCA_036259415.1 Longimicrobiaceae bacterium | reverse complement strand
GTGCAGGTGTGGATGTACGCGTCGCCCATCGTGTATCCCATGTCGCTGGTCCCGGAGCGCTACCGCGCGATCTACGCGCTGAACCCCATGGCGGGGATCGTGGAGGGCTTCCGCGCCGTGCTGCTGGGAACGAGCGCCGTGTCGTGGCCCACCATCGGCCTGTCGCTCCTGGTGGGCGCGGTGCTGTTCGTGACCGGCGCTCTCTACTTCCGGCGGACGGAGCGCGTCTTCGCCGACGTGGCCTGAACCCGGATCCGCCGCATGTCGAACGTCGCAGTCCGCGTCGAGCACCTGGGCAAGCGCTACCGCATCGGAACGGCCGCTGCGCGCCATTCCTCCCTCCGCGAGGCGATGGTGCACGCCGCCCGTGCGCCCTTCCGCAACCTCGGCCGCCTGCGCGACCTCGGCCGGTTCCGCGAAGGCGAGGCCGACGACGTCGTGTGGGCGCTGCGCGACGTCTCCTTCGAGGTGAAGCACGGCGAGGCGGTGGGGGTGATCGGGCGGAACGGGGCGGGGAAGAGCACCCTGCTCAAGATCCTGTCCCGGATCACCGAGCCGAGCGCCGGACGCGCCGTGGTGCACGGGCGGGTGGGCTCGCTGCTGGAGGTCGGGACGGGCTTCCACCCCGAGCTGACGGGGCGCGAGAACGTGTACCTGAACGGCTCGATCCTGGGGATGGACCGGGTCTACATCGACCGCAAGTTCGACGAGATCGTCGCGTTCTCGGGCGTGGAGAGGTACGTGGACACGCCGGTGAAGCGCTACTCCAGCGGGATGTACCTGCGGCTGGCCTTCGCGGTGGCCGCGCACCTGGAGCCGGAGGTGCTCATCGTCGACGAGGTCCTCGCGGTGGGGGACGCGGAGTTCCAGAAGAAGTGCCTCGGCAAGATGGGCGAGGTCGCGAAGGAGGGCCGCACGGTGCTCTTCGTCAGCCATCACATGGGGGCGGTCCGGGCGCTCTGCGATTCGGTGATGCTGCTCCGGTCGGGCACCTCCGTGGCGTTCGGCGACCCGGACGAGATCATCGGCGACTACCTGTCCGTGCGCAGCGAGGCGGACGTACCGGAGCTGACCTGGCCCGACCTGCGGGGCGCGCCGGGGATGGACGACCTGCGGGCCCGCGCGCTCCGCATCCGCGACGCGGACGGGCGGGTCACCACCGAGGTCGCGGACGACGAGGACCTGATGGTGGAGATCGAGTACGAGGTGCTCCACCGGATCTGGAACGCGCAGGTGGGCTTTCAGGTCCTCACGGCGGACGGGACGATCGTGCTGGAGTCGTACCAGGGAGACCACGTGGGCGACGTGGGGATCCAGGAGCCGGGGCGCTACCACTGGGCGTGCCGCATCCCGGGGATGTTCCTGAACAGCGGCCAGTACTATCTCAAGCTCTGGGGCTACGTCCCGGACGTGAAGTACCTGTTCCCGACGGAGGTCCTGCTCCCCTTCACCGTCCGCCTGCTGAAGCCGCTCGGCGCGGACCGGGGCAAGCGTCCGGGGCTGATCCGTACTCCGCTGGAGTGGCACGACGTGTCCCCGGTCCCCGCCGGGCTCGGCAGCGGGAACCGCTGAACGGCGGCAGGACGGCGGCGCGGCTCCGGAGCGAGGCTCTTTCGCATGCTCACCCGCTCGCGGCGGGTGGGCATTCGTCGCTGGCGGTCCCGGTTCGCCCCGGGCGCACAGACCGCCGCCGAGCCGTACGTCAAACGAACACCGGTACCGATGGAGACCTCGACGCTCTACCTGCTGGGGGCCGCGAACGCCGTGCTGCTCGGGCTCCTGGCCTGGACCGGCTCCCGGCTGCTTCGCTACCGCCGCTTCGTGCGCGACGCGTTCCGGGAGGAGGAGCCGCCGATCCCCACCGTACGGCTGGAGGAGTTCGATCCGCTCTTCCGGACGGACGAGATGGGCCCCACGCTCCGCACCGAGGTGGCCTTCGTGGGGACGGGCGACGGCGTCCCGTTCGGCACCTCGGACCTCGAAGCCTGGGTGCTGGCGGTGCTCGCCAAGCCGGCGGTGCGGATGTTCGAGTTCGGTACCGCGACCGGGAAGACCGCGTACCTGTGGGCACGCAACTCCGCCCCGGAGGCGCGCGTGACCACCCTGACGCTCGCGCCCGACCAGGTCGCCGCCTACGCGGGCGACGCCGCCGACAGCGCGGAGGGGACGCGGACGGCGCTCGCGGAGTCCACCTTCACGCGCTTCTTCTACACGGGGACGCCGGTCGAGGAGAAGGTCGAGCAGCTCTTCGCCGACAGCAAGCAGTTCGACGAGGGTCCCTTCGCGGGGAGCTGCGACCTGGTGTTCGTGGACGGCTCGCACGCGTACTCGTACGTGAAGAGCGACACCGAGAAGGCGCTTCGCATGGTGCGGCCGGGCGGGGTGGTGCTGTGGCACGACTACCGCGGCTCGCGCGGGCCGACCGCCGACGTGTACGCCTACCTCAACGAGCTGGGGCGCTCGCTCCCGCTGGCGCGGCTGGAGGGGACCAGCCTGGTGGCGTACCGCGCACCCCTCGGCGGCGGAGCGTGAGGGTCCTCTACGACGTGTCCGTGCTCGGGATGAGCGCCCTGGACTCGCGCGCGAGGACGGGAGTGTTCCGTACCGTGGAAGGCGTGGCGGAGGGGCTGGCGGCGTCCGGGGAGTGCGACCTGAGCTTCTGCGCCGGCGGACCGAGCTTCTATCCCGTGTACGGCGCCCTCCGCTACCTGGAGGCGGACACCCGCTTCACGGGCGTCCCGTTCGTCTCCGCGGGGGTGCGCGAGCGCGCCACGCGCCGCCTGCTGGACGGCTTCTGGCCGCACACGCGCGAGGTGGAGCCGGGCACCAGGCTCGGCATCGGCGCGCGGGCCATGCGGAAGGTCGCGGTCTCCGCCTTCCGGGCCGTGGCCGACCGTCCGCACCCCGTCGATGCGTCGGAGCTGCGCGGCGTGGACGTGTACCATTCGCCCCACGGCCCGCTGCCGCCGCGGACCCCCGGTGCGAGGCCGGTCCGGTTCATCACCGTGTACGACCTCATCGCCGTGTTCAGCCCGGAGCTGTTCAACCCCAACGTCCCCGCCTACGTCCGCTCCATCCTGGAGAGCATCGGGGCGGAGGACCGGGTGATCTGCATCTCGGAGGCGACGCGGCGCGACCTGTGCGGTCTCACGGGGATGGCGCCGGAGCGGGTCGTCGTCACGCCGCTCGCGGCTTCGCGGGAGCTGTTCCACCGCAGGGAGGACCCCGCCGAGCTGGCGGCGGTGCGGGCGCGCTACGGCATCCCCGACGCGCCGTACGTGCTGAGCCTCAACACGCTGGAGCCGCGCAAGAACCTGGGGACGGCCGTGCGCGCCTTCGCGCGGCTCGTCGAGGAGGAGCGGATCGGCGACCTCTACCTGGTGCTGGTGGGCGCCCGGGGGTGGGACTTCACGGCCATCTTCGAGGCGGTGGAACGCTTCCCGGCAGCCCGCGGGCGCGTCCTCTTCCCCGGCTACGTGGCGGACGCGGACCTGGCGGCGCTGTACAGCGGTGCCCTGGCGTTCGTGTATCCGTCGCTGTACGAGGGCTTCGGGCTGCCGCCGCTGGAGGCCATGCAGTGCGGCGTTCCGGTGGTGGCCTCGAACACGTCGGCGCTCCCCGAGGTGGTCGGCGGCGCGGGCCTGATGGTGTCCCCGGACGACGTGGACGGCTTCGCCGCGGCGCTGGGTGAGCTGTACCGCGACGGGGGGCTGCGCGGGGAGCTGAGCCGGAGGTCGCTCGCGAGGGCGGCGGAGTTCAGCTGGGAGCGCTGCACACGGGAGACCATCGCCGCGTACCGGGCCGCGCTCGATGAATGACGCCGCACGGGACGCCCGTACCGCACGGGAGGCCGTGCGCAGAGTGTTCGTGCTGCGGCCGGACAACCTGGGCGACGTGGTCCTCTTCTCGGGCGCGCTCCGGCACCTGCGGACGCTGTACCCGAACGCGGCCGTGGACCTCTGCGTCAAGCGGTACGTCCATGACCTGGTGGAGGCGTGTCCTCACGTGGACCACGTCGTCCACTGGGAGGAGCTGCATGCGGGCTGGCCGGCGTGGACGCGGCGCATCCGTGGCTTCGGGCGCCTGGAGCTGGCGACGCGCCGGGCGGCGCTGCGGCTGCGGCACCGCCCGGACGTGGCGCTGCTCCCGGTCCGCTCGCCCTCGCCGGAGATGCACGCCACGCTGGCGGCGATGCCGGGAGCCCGGCGCTACGGCGTGGCGGGGTCCGACTCGAACCAGCCGGCGGAAGCCGACCTCTCGGTGGGGGGGATCTACGAACAGCGGCTGGAGCTGGGGCCGGAGCGCGACCAGGACCATGAGCTGGAGGTCACCCTCGACTTCCTCCGCATGCTGGGCGCGCGGGTGGAGAGGGCGGACGTGTGGCCGGAGCTCTGGACCACGGAGGCGGACCGGCGGTGGGCGGCCGAGCGCCTGAGCCGCGAGCCGGGGACCACGCTGCTGGCCCTGACCCCGGGGGTCACCGCTCCGGCGGGGAAGGCGTATCCGGCCGCGCGCTACGCGCAGGCGCTGGCGGCGGTGCCGGAGCGCCGCTTCAGGGTGGTGCTGATGGGAGGCGCGGGCGACGCGGCCGTCTGCGGGGAGGTCGCGCACGCGCTCGCGGGGGTGCCCAGCGTGGCGTCGGTCGAGAACCTCGCGGGTCGGTCCAGCCTGCGGGAGATGGTGGAGGGGATCCGCCGCTGCGACGCGGTCCTGGGCCCGGATTCCGCGCCCCTGCACGTGGGGATCGCGCTGGGGACGCCGACGGTCTGCATCGTCGGCGGGGGCCACTTCGGCCGCTTCCACCCGTGGGGTGACCCGGCCGTTCACCGCGTCGTCCACCTCCCCATGGAGTGCTACGGCTGCGGGTGGGCCTGCCGTTACGAGACCATGCGGTGCGTGCAGGAGATCCCTCCCTCCGCCGTCGCCCGCGAGCTGCGGGCGGCCCTCTCGGCGGCGCGAGGCGCAGGCGGGGCACTGGCGTGCTCGGGGTCCGGCGCCGCGGCCCCGCCGCGGTTCGAGCGCCGGGATCCCTAGCACCCGCTCGCCGCGGCGACAGATCGGCGGCTCGGTCGTCTTCCGCCGGAAGGGGGGACAGGTCCTCCCTTCCGACCGTATCGCAAGGTTGTCCTCATTCTGCACGATGCGCACTGGGCTTCGGGGTATCCGACGTTTCTTCCGGCCCGCGCCCCTGACCGTGTTCGGGCGCCGCCTGGTCGCGCGCGACCGGGACTTCTGGCCCCATGCGTGGAGCTGGTTCGCCTCGAACGAGGCGGCGGTCCGGGCCCGCGGGGGAGAGTACGTGCCGGTGCACGGCCCGGAGACGGCGTACCGCAGGCCGCCGCACACGCTGGACGCACGCCCGCACTGGTTCTTCGGCATCGACGCGGTGCAGGACCTCCCGTCCACCTTCGTTGCCGTGGTCCCGGAGGGACACGCGGTCGGCGGCTCGGGCGCCGTGTTCGCACCGGACGGGCGGATGCTCGCGGACCTGTCGCGCGAGTTCGCCACCTCCCCGACCGACCACGCCGCCCTCCGCGGTGAGCTGCCGCCGGCCGTCCGGGTCGAGGGGACGGTGGTCGTGCTGTCCTCGCCGGGGAGCGGCATCTACTATCACTGGCTCCTGGACGTGCTGCCGCGGCTGGAGATCGCCCGGCGCGCGGGCTTCGGGCCGGAGGGGCCGGCGCGCTTCCTGGTCGACGGCGGGGCGCGCCCGTTCCAGCGCGAGACGCTCGCCCGGCTCGGGATCGGAGCGGAGCGGGTCCTCGACGCCGCCGAGCATCCGCACGTGGTCGCCGACCGGCTGGTGGTCCCCTCCTACCCCGGCAGGTCGGAGCACCCTCCCCGGTGGGTCGTCGACTTCCTGCGGCGGCTGCTGCCCGCGGAGGCAGACGAGCCGGGGACGGGACGGATCTACCTTTCCCGCTCGGACGCGGCGTGCAGGCGGGTCGCCAACGAGTCACGGGTGGAGAGAGCGCTCGCCGCTCGGGGCTTCCGCTCGGTCAGGCTCGCGGGGCTGCCGGTGGCGGAGCAGGCGGCGCTCTTCGCCTCGGCGCACACGGTGGTGGGACCGCACGGGAGCGGGCTCGCCAACCTGGCCTTCTGCAAGCCCGGGGCGCGCGTGGTGGAGCTGTTCGCTCCCGGGTACGTCAACCCGTGCTTCTGGTCGCTGGCGAACCAGGCGGGGGTGGAGTACGCCTATCTCCTGGGGGAGGGCCCCCGCCCCCCGGACTACGTTCACCCGCACGAGGCCGCCAGCGACGTCGTGGTGGACCTGGCGGCGCTGGAGCGCCTGCTGGACCGGCTGGAGACGACGTGCCCGGCGGCGACGGCCGGAGCTTCGGTCGCGGCACGCGAGGCGGTCGTCTGACGACGGGACGCGGTGGCGCCGGCGGCGAGCCGGGGAGCTGCCGCGAGAGGCGGGGCCTCCATTGACGGGCCGCCGGCGCGGGGTTTACTGTACATGTCTTTGGCCCGACGCCGGTTGCGCCCCGCGGGCATGACCTTTCTCTCGCGCGAACGGGTGCGAGCGAGCACCCCGAGCCGGATCCGCGCAGAGTGAACGTCGTCTTCCTGAACCCCTCCGGCCAGATCGGCGGCGCGGAGCGGAGCCTCCTGGACATCCTCGCCAGCCTCCGCGCGGCGCAGCCGGACTGGACGCTCCGCCTGCTCGTCACGGCGGACGGCCCGCTGGTGGCCGCCGCGGAGGCGCTCGGCGTCGGGACGACGGTCGTCCCGCTCCCGCCCGCCCTCGCCCGGCTCGGGGACGGAGGCGCGGGCGGCTCGGCGTCGCCGCTCGCGCTGGCGCGCGCGCTCCCGTCCGGGGCCGAGTACCTGCGGCGTCTCCGGCGCGCGGTCGCGGAGCTGTCGCCGGACGTGCTCCACACCAACGGCTTCAAGATGCACGTGCTGGGGGTGTGGGCCGGGCGCGGGGTCCCCGTGGTCTGGCACGTCCACGACTTCGTGGGGCGGCGGCCGCTGATGTCGCGGCTGCTGCGGGCGCACGCCCGCGGGTGCGCCGGCGTGGTCGCCAACTCCGACGCGGTCGCCGCGGACGTGCGGCGGGTGTGCGGGGAGAGGTTCCGCGCGGGGGTGCGCACCGTACACAACGCGGTGGACCTGCGCGCCTTCTCGCCGGACGGCCCGGGGCTGGAGCTGGACGCGCGCGCCGGGCTCCCCCCGGCGCCTTCGGAGACGGTGCGGGTGGGGCTGGTCGCCACGCTGGCGTGGTGGAAGGGGCACGAGACCTTTTTGCGCGCCGTCTCGCTGCTGCCGCCCGACCTCCCGGTGCGCGCCTACGTGGTCGGGGGGGCGTTGTACGAGACGGCGGGGAGCCAGCGGTCGCTCGACGACCTGCGCGGCCTCGCGCGTCGCCTGGGGGTGGACGGCCGCGTCGGCTTCACGGGCTACGTGGAGGACGCGGCCGCCGCCATGCGCGCGCTGGACGTGGTGGTCCACGCGAGCACCGAGCCGGAGCCGTTCGGGCTGGTGATCGTCGAGGCCATGGCCTGCGGCCGGGCGGTGGTCGTGAGCCAGGCCGGCGGCGCGGCCGAGCTCATCCACGCGGAGGAGGACGCCCTCGGCCACGCGCCGGGGGATGCCGGCGAGCTCGCACGCCGCATCGAGGAGCTGGTGCGCGACGGCGCGCTGCGGGCCAGGCTGGGCGCGGCCGGCCGCGCCGCGGCCGAGCGGAGGTTCGACCGCGCGCGACTGGCCGCGGAACTCGTGCCCGTTTACCGGGCCGCCACGGGGGCGGTTAGCTGATGCGTGTGCTTCATCTGTCCAGCGGCGGGCTCTTCGGGGGGGTGGAGACCTTCCTGATCACCCTGGCGCGCCACGGCGGCGCCGGAGCCCCCATGGAGGCCCACTTCGCCCTCACGGCGGAGGGGCGCCTCAGCGACGAGCTGCGGGCGGCGGGCGCTCCCGTCCATCCGCTGGGCGACGTCCGCGTCCGCCGTCCGCTCAGCATCGTCCGCGCGCGGCGGAGGCTCGGCGGCCTGCTGCGGAGGACGGGCTGCGACGTGGTGGTCTGCCACTCGCCCTGGGCGCAGGCGCTCTTCGGCCCGCCGGTGCGCGCCGCGTCGCTCCCCCTCGTGTTCCAGCTCCACGGGCACGTGACGGGGCGGCACTGGCTGGAGCGGTGGGCGCGGCTCACCCCGCCGGACCTGGTGATCTCCAACAGCCGCTTCACCGCCGGCACCCTCGGGAACCTGTTCCCCGGAGTGCGCCAGGAGATCGTGCGCTACCCGGTCGCGCCCACCGGCGGCGGCTGGCCCGCCGGCGAGCGCGCCGCGGTGCGGGGCGAGCTGGCGACCCCGGAGGGCGACGTGGTGATCGTGCAGACCTCGCGGCTGGAGCCCTGGAAGGGGCACCGGCTGCACCTGCAGGCGCTGGCGAAGCTCCGGGACCTCCCCGGGTGGACTTCGTGGATGGTGGGTGGAGTGCAGCGGCCCGAGGAGGCCGCCTACCTGGAGGAGCTGGAGCAGAGCGCCGCGCGCTACGGGATCGCCGACCGGGTCCGGTTCGTGGGCCAGCGGCAGGACGTCCCCAGGATCCTCGCCGCCGCGGACGTCCACTTCCAGCCGAACCTGGGGCCGGAGCCCTTCGGGATCGCCTTCATCGAGGCGCTCTACGCCGGTCTGCCCGTCGTGACCACGGCGATCGGGGGGCCGCGGGAGATCGTGGAGCCGAGCTGCGGGATCCTCACGCCTCCCGACGACGCCGACGCGCTCGCCGCGGCCCTGCGGGAGCTGATCGGGGACCCGGCGCGACGCGCGGCCCTGGGCGCGGCCGGACCCGCGCGCGCCGCCGCCCTCTGCGACCCCGAGGCGCAGGTGGAGCAGTACCGGCGCGCCCTGGAGACGGCCCGCGGCCTCGCCGGCGCCGCCGCGGCGCGCACGGCGGCCTCCAGCGCCGCGTAGACGCCATGGCGCTCCTCGTCTGCGCGATCGCGTTCGTCGCCACGTTCGTCGCCGGCCGGCGGTCGCTGGTGGCCGGGCTCGGCGCGGTGATCGCGGTGGGCTACTTCTACGGGATCCTCCGCGCGAACCTGGCGAGCACCTTCTCGCACTTCATCTTCGACGCGGCGGTGGCCGGGCTGTACCTGACGCAGCTCTTTCGCCCCCTCGACCTGGTGGACCGCATCCGGATACAGCCCATCCGGAACTGGCTGGTGCTGCTGGCCGGCTGGCCCTTCCTCCTCCTGCTGCTCCCCCTGCAGGACCCGATGGTGCAGATGGTGGGGCTGCGCGCCCACGTCTACTTCCTCCCGTTCCTCCTCCTGGGAGCCCGGCTCGACCGGGAGGACCTCTACCGGCTGGCGCTGGTGCTGGCGGGGCTGAACCTGGCCGCCTTCGCCTTCGCGCTCGGCGAGTTCTTCTTCGGCCTGCCGTACTTCTACCCACGGAACGAGGTCACGGAGCTCGTCTACCGGAGCAACGACGTGCGCTCGGCCGGGAGCCTCCTGGGCGCGTTCCGCATCCCCGCCACGTTCGCCAACTCCAGCCAGTACGGCGGGACGATGATCATCACCCTCCCCGTCATCCTGGGGGCGTGGTTCGCGAAGCGCATCCACCGGCACCGGGTCCTGTTCGCCTGCGCCATGGCGGCGTCCGTGCTGGGAGTGTTCTTCTCCGCGTCCCGGACCAACCTCCTGGTGCTGGGCGTGCTGATCATGGTGAGCCTGGTCAGCGGCCGCATGGGGGTGGTGGGGCGGGTGGGGTGGGTCGCCATGCTCGCCGCGATCGGCCTGGCGGTCTCCACAAACGAGCGGCTGTTCCTGCGGCTGATGTCGCTCAACGCCGACACCATCCTGGAGCGGCTCTCCTGGAGCATGAACGCCGGCGTGCTGGAGCTGGTGACGAAGCACCCGATGGGGAACGGGCTCGGCGGGGGCGGGAGCAGCATCCCGCACTTCCTCCTGCACCTGGTCCGCAACCCCATGCCGGTGGAGAACCAGTACGCGTCCATCATGCTGGAGCAGGGGCTCCCGGGGCTCCTGATCTGGCTCGCCTTCATCGCCTGGGTGCTGACGCGGGGAGCCGGCTCCCGGGACGATCCCTGGCACCTGGCGCGGCGCCTGGGGAAGATCGCCACCGCGGCGTTCCTGGCGACCGGCCTCATCGGCCTGGGGCTCTTCACCGCCATCCCGTTCGCGCCCCTCCTGTTCATCTGGATGGCCTGGCTGGGCACTCCGCAGCGCGAACAGGTCGTCCGGGCCATCGAGGCGCGGGGCGCGCCTGCGCCGACGGCGCGGCTCGCCTACCATGGCTGAAGCCCCGCGGGCCCCCGGCGCGGGCTCCCTTCCGCCGGAACCTGCCCCCTGGGTGATCGTGTCGCCCGGCTTCCACCGCCACGGCGGGATGGAGAAGGCCAACCTCGCGCTGGCCGAGCACCTGCTTGAGCGGGGCACACCGGTGCACCTGGTCGGCCACTCGGTGGACCCCGGGCTGGCCGCCCACCCGGCGGCGCGTGCCCACGTCGTGCCGCGTCCCGCCGCCTCCTTCCTGCTGGGCGAGCGGTCGCTGGACCGGCGCGGCCGGGCCGTGGCGCGGGCGGTGACCGGCGCCGACCCTCGCGCCCGCGTGGTCGTCAACGGCGGCAACTGCGGCTGGCACGACGTCAACTGGGTCCACTACGTCCACCACGCCTGGGCGTCCCCGGACCGCGGCGCGCCGCTGTGGTTCCGCGCCAAGAACCGGGTCCTCGGGGCGGTGGCCCGGCGCCAGGAGCGTGACCGCGTGCCGGCCGCGCGCGTCGTGCTGGCGAACTCGGAGCTCACCCGCCGCCAGCTCATCGACCTGCTGGGGGTGGAGCCCGGCCGGGTCCACAACGTCTACCTGGGCTCCGACCCGGCCTGGGGGCTTCCTTCCGCCCGGGAGCGCGCCGATGCCCGGGCATGGCTGGGAGCTCCGGCGGACCGTCCGCTGGTGGCGTTCGTGGGCGCCCTGGGCTACGACGCCCGCAAGGGCTTCGACACCCTGCTCGCCGCCTGGAAGCTCCTGTGCGCCGACCCGGCGTGGGACGCCGACCTGGTGGCGGCGGGCGGGGGGAGGGGGATCCGGAGGTGGGAGGCCGAGGTGGAGCGCCTGGGGCTGGGCGGACGGGTCCGTCTCCTGGGCTTCACGCACCGCGTCCCCGAGCTGCTCGCCGCGGCGGACCTCCTCGTGAGCCCGGTCCGGTACGAGGCTTACGGGCTGAACGTCCAGGAGGCGCTCTGCCGCGGGCTCCCGGTGGTGGTCAGCGGGCGCGCCGGTATCGCGGAGCGCTTCGGCGACGACCTGGCGGAGATGATCCTTCCCGACCCGGAGGACGCCGCCGGGCTGGCCGCCCGGCTCCGGCGCTGGCGGGCGGCCGGCGACGGCTGGCGGCGCAGCGTCCAGCCCCTGGGGGCCACGCTGCGCGCGCACACCTGGCGCGAGATGGCGCGCGAGCTGGTGGACCGGGTGGAAGGCCCCGGCGGCCCGGCCGCCCCCGCGGACGATCGACGCAACCCGAAAACAGTCCTGCAGCCGCGCTAGCCGCGGCCCTCACCCATGAAGCGCTACGTAAAGCTCGCCCTCTCCCGGATCGCGCCGGTGGTCCTCCTGCTGGTGGTATCGAGCCGCGCCCGCCGCCACAGCCAGCGCCTCGAGCGCCAGTGGGGGTACAGCGACCTCGCCCGCCGCGTCCTGCGGGAGTGCGGCCCCCGGGTCACGGGAGGGCCCTTCGAGGGGCTGGAGTTCACGCCGCGCACCTTCGACCGGCACATCTCGCCCAAGCTGTTCGGGTCCTACGAGGAGTCGCTCCACCCGGTGTTCGACCAGGTGCTCTGCACCCGCTACTCCGAGGTGCTCGACGTGGGGTGCGCGGACGGCTACTACGCGGTCGGCCTGGCCCGCCGCATGCCCGGCGTGGTGGTGCACGCCTTCGACACCGACCCGTGGGCGCGCCGCACCGTCCGGGAGATGGCGCGGGTGAACGGCACGGAGAACCTGCGCGTGCACGGCGCGTGCGACCCCGACTGGCTGGCGAGGAACCTGGGGCCGCGCGCCTTCATCCTCAGCGACTGCGAGGGGTACGAGGACGCGCTCTTCCTCCCCGACCGGGTGCCGGCCCTCCGCTCAGCCGACCTCCTGATCGAGCTCCACGAGGGTCTCGCGCCGGGCGTGACCGACCGGCTCCTGGCTCGCTTCGCGGACACCCACAGCTGCACGGTGATCGACGACCGGCCCCGCTCGCCCGAGGACTACCCTGCCTCGGCGTTCCTCCCGGCCGAGGACCGGCACCGGGCGCTGAACGAGGTGCGCACGGACGGCCTGCGCTGGATGTTCCTGGCGGCGAAGCCATGAGGCGCTCCGCCACGGAGCCGCAGGAGGCGCCGCGGGTGCTGGTGATCCCTTCGTCGTACTTCGCGCGGGACCGGACGGTGGGCGGGGGGGAGCGCTACGCCTTCGAGTACGCCCGGGCCCTGTCCCGGCTCACCCCGACCACGCTCGCCCTGTTCGACGTGGAGCCGGGGAGCGAGACGGTGGACGGGCTGGAGGTGCGCACGTTCCGGGTGCGGCGGCTGGACGCGCGCGACGCCTTCCCCTTCACCCGGGAGACGCGGGCGGCGCTGGGCGGGTTCGACGTCGTCCACCCCATGATCTTTCCCACCCCGCTCACCGACCAGGCCGTCGTGCAGGCGCGGCTGCGCGGGCAGACGGTCGTGCTCACCGACGTCGGCGGCGGGTCCCCCTGCCTCAGCACCTACCTGCAGCGCCTGCACCCGCGCGCGGACCTGAACCGGCTCGCCCACGGCCTGGCCCTGCTCTCCAGGCACTCCGCCGCGCAGTTCGCCGGGTGGCGCCAGCCGAAGACGATCCTGTACGGCGGGGCCGAGGTCCCCCGGGAGCGGGGCGAGCCCGGGGGGTACGCCCTCTTCGTGGGACGCCTCCTCCCCCACAAGGGCGTCCTCCCGCTGGTGGAAGCGCTCTCGCCCGACACCCCGCTCCGCGTGGTGGGGCGCCCCTACGACCCGGAGTACTTCCGGCGCCTGCGGGACGCGGCCCGGGGCAAGGACGTCACCTTCGTCACCGACGCCGGCGACGGGGAGCTCCGGCGCCAGTACCTGGGCGCCAGCGTCGTCCTCCAGCCGTCGATCCCGGTGAACACGGGCGCGAGCGACACCTCCGAGCTGCTGGGGCTGGTGACCCTGGAGGGGATGGCGCACGGGAAGCCGGTGGTCGTCACCCGCACGGCGAGCCTCCCGGAGCTGGTCCGGGAGGGGGAGACCGGGTTCGTGGTGCCTCCCGGCGACGGCGCGGCGCTGCGGGCCCGCGTCGAGCGGCTGGTGCGCGACCCCGGCGCGAGCCGCGCGATGGGCGCCGCGGCACGCCGGCACGTGCTGGAGAACTTCACCTGGGACCAGGTGGCCGGGCGGGGGCTCCGGCTGTACCGCGCGCTGCGCGGCGAGGCCGCCGTGCGGGCCGCCGGCTAGCTCCGCGGGAGAGGCCGGCCGGGTGAGACCTGCTCCCGAGAGCGCCGAGTGGCACCTGGTGACGGGTGAGTTCCCCCCGCAGCCCGGGGGGGTGAGCGACTACGTGCGGGGGGTGGCCGAGGGGCTGGCGCTCGCGGGCGACCGCGTCCACGTCTGGTGCCCGCCCGCGCCCGGCGCCGCCCCGGACGTGCCGGGCGTGGAGGTGCATCGCGCGCTCGGGGCGATGTCCCCCGCCGACCTGCGCCGGGCCGGGCGGCTCCTCGACGGCTTCCCGGCCCCGCGGCGGCTGCTGGTGCAGTGGGTGCCGCACAGCTTCGGCTGGCGGACCATGAACCTTGCGTTCTGCCTCTGGGTCTGGCGGCGGTCGGCGCGCGGGGACCGGGTGGAGGTCATGGTCCACGAGCCGTACCTGCCGTTCAGCCGCGCCTCCTGGAAGCAGAGCGCGGTGGCGGCCGTCCACCGCGTCATGGCCGCCACGCTCCTCCGCGCGGCCGACCGGGTCTGGGTGTCGACGCCGGCGTGGGCCGCGCGCTGGCGGCGCTACCGGCTGGGCCGCCGCCCTCCGTTCGCCTGGATCCCCATCCCCAGCAACGTTCCCGTCGTGGCCGACCCCGGGGGCGCACGCGAGCTCCGCGCGCGGCTCCTCCCCGGCGGGGGGCACCTCCTCGGGCACTTCGGGACCTA
>DATABU010000707.1:0-1622 GCA_036259415.1 Longimicrobiaceae bacterium | reverse complement strand
CCCCCCCCCCCCCCCCGCCCCGCCGGACCGATCTTCCTCCTGCACGGGCGTTTCCGCCCCCGCGTCCACCGAGCTCCACGGGTTCCTCCATGCGCGCTACCGCCGCCCTGCTGGCCCTCGCCTGCCTCGCGCTCCCCGGGTGCGAGAAGCCCCCCACCGAGCCGCTCCGCGACGAGCTGGTTTTCGAGCGTGCTGACGGGTCGCGCGTGCAGTTCTCGGGGACGCCGCGGGTGTGGTGCGGCGTCTGGGAGGAGGGCGTGGTCGGGGCGCAGACGCTCCACGTGCGCCTGGGGAGCGCGGCGGGGCCACGGTGGGAGCTGCGCGCGGTGATCCCGCAGGTCTACACCGGCCAGCCGATCGCCTTCCCCAACACCTTCGTCTGGGACGACCCGCGGGGGGCGGAGATCTTCGTCCTAGACGCCCCCAACGAGCTCTCCACCGGGACGCCCGGCTCCAGCGGCTCCATCACCTTCGAGCGGCTGGACTGCGCCGGCACCGGCGGCGTGCGGTTCCGGATCGACGCGGTGATCGGGAGCGAGTTCGGGGACGGCGCGCCCATTGCGGCGAGCGGCACCTTCGGCGCGCCCATCACTGGCCGGCCGTGACCGGCGGGTCCGCCCCGCCGTCAAGCAGGAAGATCCCGTTCACCCCTGACCCGGAGCAGCCCCATGCGCAGATCCGCCCTGGCCGGCCTCGTCCTGCTGTGCTCCGCCTGCGCCGTGGCCGACGTCCCCGAGCCCGCCCCGCGCCCGGATCGGCCGTCCCGCGCGGCGGGGGTGCTGACCCAGACCATCCGCGGCCGCTGCGGCAACGTGATCTTCGGCACGCTGGTGCGCCGCGCCTGCCTGCCGCGCCCCCGGCCCGAGCCGGCGGACACCGCCGCGTCGGACACCACGCGCACGGACCCGCTGGCCACGCGCGTCGCCGCCGGGGGCGACCGCTAGGCGCCGCGTGGCGCCCCCGCGGCCCGGGGTCGGGCTGGCCCGCGCGCTCTCGAAGCTGGGCTACTGCTCGCGGTCGCAGGCGCGGGGGCTGGTGGCCGAGGGGCGGGTGCGGGTCAACGGCTCGGTCCGGCGGGACGCCGAACTGCGGGTGGACCCGGACCGCGACCGCATCGAGGTGGACGGGGCGCGGGTGGGCGCGGAGGAGCGCGTCTACCTGGCGCTCAACAAGCCGCGCGGGGTGGTGACCACGGCCTCCGACGAGCGCGGGCGGGGGACCGTCTACGACTGCCTGGACGACCCCGCCCTCCCCTTCCTCTCCCCCGTCGGACGGCTGGACCGCGCCAGCGAGGGGCTCCTCCTCTTCACCAACGACACCCGCTGGGCGGCGCGCATCACCGATCCGGCCACCCACCTGGACAAGACCTACCACGTGCAGGTGGACCGGCTCGCCGACGAGGCGCTGCTGCTGCGGATGACGGAGGGCGTCCGCGCCGCCGGCGAGCCGCTCGCCGCAAAGCGCGCGGGGCTGCTGCGCACCGGGACCCGCAACAGCTGGCTGGAGGTGGTGCTGGACGAGGGGAGGAACCGCCACATCCGCCGCCTGCTGGAGGCGCTCGGCGTGGGGGTGCTGCGGCTGGTGCGGGTCTCGGTCGGCCCGCTCGCGCTGGGCGACCTGCC
>DATABU010000706.1:0-2290 GCA_036259415.1 Longimicrobiaceae bacterium | reverse complement strand
CCCTGAAGCGGAGGTCCCGCGCCGCGTCCGCGTCCACCCCGGCGAGCTCCGCGTCGGCGCGGTCCAGCAGGGCGGCCGCCCGCGCCAGCTCCGGGACCAGCGCGCCGGGGCGCAGCGGGTTGCCCTCGCGCCGCAGCCGCTCGGCCAGCGCCGTGTACTCCGCGAAGGCGGCCCCGAGGCGGGCGCGGCGTCCCGCGTCGGCCAGCGCCGCCGCGGAGAGGGTGCTGTCCACCCCCGCGAAGAGCGAGCCCACACGGGCCGCGCCACCGTTCCCCGCCGGGCCCTCGAAGGGCCAGCGGCGCAGGTGCGCCCACTGCGGGCCGGCCGGCTCCGGGCGCCCCATGTCCTGCGAGCGGTGCCGGGAGCGGCTCGCCATGGCGAGCTGGTAGGGCGAGCGGCCCAGGAGCGGGTCGTAGCCGCCCACCTGCAGGCGCAGCGTGGCGTTCTCCGTCCCCCGCCAGAGCGACTGGTACAGCGCGGCCGGGCGGTGGGGCCGGAGCCCCGCCTCGACCTGCTCCGGGAAGCGCGCGGGGTCGCCCGCGGCCCGGAACGCCTCCTGGGCCACCAGCGCCGAGACCTGGTGCTGCCCGTGCCCGTCCTGGGGCGTGCCGCTGAACACCGTCACCAGCACGTCCGGGCGGTAGCGGCGGATGACGGCCACCACGTCACGGAGCAGCTCCTCGCGCGGCCAGTGGCGGAACGCCTCCTCCGCGCTCTTGGAGAAGCCGAAGTCGTACGCCCGGGTGAAGAACTGCCCCGCCCCGTCCGCCCGCCGCGCCGCCAGCAGCTCCTCGGTGCGCAGGATCCCCAGCGCCTCCCCCAGCTCCGGGCCGATCCCGTTCTGCCCGCCCTCGCCGCGGGTCAGCGAGAGGTACGCCACGTCCGCCCCCTCGCCCAGCGCCAGATGCGCCAGGAGCGGCGTGTACTCGTCGTCCGGGTGCGCGCCCACCATCAGCACCCGCTTGGTGGTGCCCAGCCGGCGCAGCGCCAGCCCCAGGCCGGCGGCGCCCTCGTACTCGCTGGCGCCCGGCTGCTGGGCCGGGGCGGGTGCCGCCGCGGCGGCGGAGGCGAGGGTGGCGGCCAGCACGCCCGCGAGGAGGAAGCGGTTTCGGTCCATGCGGCAAAGCTAGACGCTCCGCGGACGCGCGCACAAGGGCTGCACGGCTGGATGATGCATCCCTGAAGCATCTTCGCGCCGCCCCCCGGGGCGGTTTTCCTTCCGCCGGGGCCGTGCCGACACTACTGTTGTGTCTGCTGCGTCCTTTCCTTCCGCTTCCCCCCGATCCATTCCTGCCATGTCCAGCTCCTCCGCCCGCCACCCGGCGGGTCCCGGCCTCCGCGACCAGATCGTGCGCGAGTGCACCGAGATGGTGCGCTACGCCCTCGCTTCCGGGATGCACGTCCCGCCGGCGCTGGTGCAGGCGGTGGAGGCCGCCCGCGCGGCCGCCCCCGCCGACGGCGCCGACCTCCCGGCGCTCACCGGCGCGCACGGCCGGCTGGCGAAGCTGGTGGCGCCGGCCACCCCGCGCGCCCTGGTGCTCTTCGCGGAGGAGGACGCCCGCGAGCGCGGCCCGCTGCGGCTCCCCGGCGCCGTTCGCCTGGTGCGCCGCATGATGCTGGCGGCGCTGGTCTCGGTGGGGCTGTTCATCATCAGCAGCCTCTCCCCCGACGTGAGCCACCTGAGCGGGGACGTGCTGGACAGCTCGGGCCTCGATCTGCTCACCAACGAGGTGTTCTGGCTGGCCTCGGCCGGGGTGGGCGCCTCGTTCGCCATGCTCTTCCAGGTCAACGAGTTCATCGTCAACCGGAGCTACGACCCCCGCTACGAGTCGTCGTACTGGGTCAAGTTCCTGATCGGGGTGATCGCCGGGTTCATCCTGGTGGCGCTGGTCCCCGTGGACTCGGTGGAGGGCGCCGGGGCGGCGGCCGGCGCTGCGCCCGGCACCGCCGAGGCGCTCGCCCGCCCCACCCTGGCCATGCTGGGCGGCTTCTCGGCCTCGGCGGTGTACCGCATCCTCAACCGCCTAATGAGCACGGTGGAGGGCCTCTTCCGCGGCGACCCGCGGGAGGAGGCCGCGCTGCGCGAGCAGACCGCCGTCCAGCGCGCCGCCGAGGAGGCCGCCGGCTCGCGCCTGGGCGTCGCTTCGCAGCTGGTGCAGCTCCGGCAGCAGATCGCCGCGGGCGCCGCCCCGGAGGAGGTGTCCCGGCAGATCGCGGAGCTGGTCTCGTCGCTGGTCCCGGCGCAGGAGCCGGCGGGCCCCGCCCCGGCCGCCGCGCCGGTCACGGCCGG
>DATABU010000705.1:0-7180 GCA_036259415.1 Longimicrobiaceae bacterium | reverse complement strand
GGCCGGAGCGCGTCTCCGACCCCGCCGCTTCGTCGTACCGGCCCTTCAGGCCGGCTCCACCACCAGCTTCCCGCGCATCATGTTCATCCCGCACGTCCAGGTGAACTCGCCGGGCTTCTCCGGCGTGAACTCCACGGGGGTGGTGCGGAAGGCGGGGAGCCGGCGCGCGATCCCGAAGTCGCCGAACACCACCTCCTCGCTGCACGAGGCCGTCTCGTCGCGGAAGAAGTCCAGCCGCACCGGCCTCCCCTGCTTCACCACCACCACGTCGGGCGAGTAGCCGCCCTTGACCGTGATGCGGATCTCCTGAACCCCCTCCCCCGTCGTCTGCGCCGCCACCGCCTCGCGCTCCCCGAAGAAGTACCAGAGCACGAAGCCGACGGCCAGCACGCCGCCCACGAGCACCGCGATCTCAGCCGCGTCCATCTCACCCTCCCTTCACCGGCGAGCGGAAGCCGCGCAGCCGGAGGCTGTTGGTGACCACCGAGACGCTGGAGAGCGACATCGCCGCGCTCGCGAGCACCGGTGACAGGAGCCATCCCGTGAAGGGGTACAGCAGCCCGGCCGCGACCGGGATCCCCACCACGTTGTAGACGAAGGCCCAGAACAGGTTCTGCTTCACCGTGCGGATGGTGGCGCGCGACAGGGCGATGGCCGTCACCACCCCGCGCAGGTCGCCGCGGATCAGGGTGACGTCCGACGCCTCGATCGCCACGTCCGTCCCCGTGCCGATGGCGATCCCCACGTCCGCCTGGGCGAGCGCCGGGGCGTCGTTGATCCCGTCGCCCACCATCCCCACCTTCCGGTGCTCCTCCTGCTGGAGGCGCTTCACCTCGCGCGCCTTCCCCTCGGGGAGCACCTCGGCCAGGACGCGGTCGATCCCCACCTCGCGCGCCACCGCCCCGGCGGTGCGGGGGTTGTCGCCGGTCATCATCACCACCTGGAGCCCCATGGCCCGGAGCGCCGCGACCGCCTCCTTCGACCCGGGCTTGAGCGTGTCCGCCACCGCCAGCACCCCGGCGAAGCGCCCGTCCACCGCGGCGAACATCGGCGTCTTCCCCGCGGCCGCCAGGGCGTCGGCGCGCGCCTCGGCCTCGCCGGGCTCCACCGCCCGGTCGCGCATCAGCTTAGCGTTCCCCAGCAGCACCCCGCGCCCCTCCACCACCGCCTGGACCCCGTGCCCCGCCAGCGCCCCGAACTCCTCGGCATCGGCCAGCGGAAGCCCGCGGGCCTGCGCGCCCCGCACGACGGCCTCGCCCAGCGGGTGCTCGCTCCCCCGCTCGGCGGAGGCCACCACCCGCAGCAGCTCGTCCTCCGTCCACCCCTCCGCCGGGACCACGTCCGTCAGCTCGGGGCGCCCCGCGGTGACGGTCCCGGTCTTGTCCAGCACCAGCGTGTCCAGCCGGTGCGCCGTCTCCAGGCTCTCCCCGCCCTTGATGAGCACGCCGTTCTCGGCGCCCTTCCCCGTCCCCACCATGATGGCGGTGGGCGTCGCCAGCCCCAGCGCGCACGGGCAGGCGATGATGAGCACCGAGACGAAGGCCACCATCGCCTGCGTGAAGCGCGTCTCCGGCGGCGCCAGCAGGAACCACCCCACGAAGGTGGCGATGGCGACGCTGATCACCACCGGGGTGAAGATCCCGCTGACGACGTCCGCCAGGCGCGCAATGGGCGCCTTGGAGCCCTGCGCGTCCTGCACCAGCCGCACGATCTGCTGGAGCGCCGTGTCCTTGCCCACCTTGGTGGCGGTGAAGCGGAACGAGCCCGTGCGGTTGAGGGTGGCGCCGAACACCTCGTCCCCCGGGCGCTTCTCCACCGGGAGGCTCTCGCCCGTGAGCATGGACTCGTCCAGCGCCGAGGCGCCGTCCAGCACCGTCCCGTCCACCGGGACCTTCTCCCCCGGGCGGACCACCACCACGTCGCCCGGGACCACCTCCTCAACGGGGACGTCCTGCTCCACCCCGCCGCGGACCACGCGCGCCGTCTTCGCCTGCATCCCCACCAGGCGGCGGATCGCCTCGCCGGGGCGCCCCTTGGCGCGCGACTCCAGCATGCGCCCCAGCAGGATCAGCGCGATGATGACTGCCGCCGCCTCGAAGTACACGGGCGGGCGCGCCTCCATCCCCTCCATCCCTGGCATCCCCGCGTTCGCCCCCGCCACGAAGAAGCCGGGGAAGAGCGTCGCCGCCACCGAGTACAGGTACGCCGTCCCCGTGCCGACGGCGATCAGCGTGTTCATGTCCGCCGCGCGGTGCCGGAAGGCCGCCCACGCGCCGCGGTAGAACTGGCTCCCCGCCCAGGCCACCACCGGCGTGGCGAGGGCGAGCTGCAGCCACTCGTTCCCCGGGAAGTCGAGCCAGGGCACGCGCCCGTGCGACATGGCGACGACCAGCACCGGGAGCGAGAGCAGCGCCGCCACCCAGAACTTCAGCCTCAGCTCCCGGTACTCCGCGGCGCGCGCCTGCGCCTCGTAGTCCTCCGCCCCCGGCGCGTCGCCGCCGCCGGGGACGTCGCGCACGCGGTAGCCGAAGTCCTCGATGGCGCGGCGCAGCGCGCGCGGGTCGGTGGCGCCCGGGAGGTACTCGACGCGCACCTCCATGGTCGCCAGGTTGAAGTCCACCGCCACGACCCCCTTCTGCGCGCCCACGTGGCGCTCCAGCGGCTGCGACGAGCCGGAGGGCCGGGCGCTGTCGTCCACCACGAACTCCGCGCGCGCCGTCCCCGCGGTGCCGTAGCCGGCGTCCTCCACCACCTTCATCAGCTCGCGCACCCCCAGAGCGCTGGGGTCGTACTCCACCGAGGCGCGCGACGTGGCGAAGTTCACCCCGGCCTTCCGCACGCCCTCCGCCTTCGAGAGCTTCGTCTCCACGCGCCGCGCGCACGCCGCGCAGGTCATCCCGGTGATGGGAAGGTCGATGCGCTCGGCCTCCCCGTCCGCGGTCGTGCGCGTGTGTCTCGTGTCTGCGGCCTGCTGCGTGTCAACCATCCCGGTGCCTCCGACTGGGTGAGCTCATATACCCCCCTACCCTATCAAGGTAGTCATGCCCCCGGGGGGTGTCAAGGACGGAGTCGTGGACCGCCGGGTCGGGCGTGCCCCTCGCTGGCGCTCGGGTCGGGCTGCGGCTCCGTAAGCGGGCACACTACGCCCGCTAACGGAGGCGAGCCCCGCCAAACAGCCGGCGGGTCTCGCCCCTTCGGGCTCGCGTCCCTCACGCGGGCGCCCAGCCGTTCTCCCCCTCCCCCTTGCGGGGAGGGGGGCGGGGGGCGGGGGTCCCCTCCGCGGCAGGCGAAAGGCCCCACCGCCGGGGAGGGCGGTGGGGCCTGCGAAGTCGCGCGTGCGGGCCCCGGCGGGGCCGCGGGGGCTACTGCGGGGGGAGCTTCTCCAGCTTCACCGTGTACGGGCCGGTGCCCTTGTGCAGGGTGTTCACGCGCAGCACGTAGTCGCCGTCCTCCGGCAGCGTGGTGGCCATCAGCGAGTCGTTGCCGCCGGCGCCGTCGTCCTGGGCGCCGATGTACGAGAAGCCGGTCCCCTCCCGGCGGCCGAACTGCAGGTACGAGTCGAAGGCGCCGGAGCGCACGGTGACGACCAGGCGCTCGCCGCGCTTCCCGGAGTAGATCCAGTCCTGGAAGTGCGTGCCGTCGAAGGTCACGGGGTCGCTCTCGGTGAGCGTTCCCGACACCGTCTGGCCGGCGCGGATCGGCCGCGCCTGCGGGTGCACGGTGGAACCCGCGCCGGGGCTGGTGGTGTTCTCGGCCGCCCTGGCGGGGGCGGTCACCCCGGAGGCGAGCTCCAGCCGGTAGGCCCCCGTCTCGCCGCCGCGGAGGGTGTTCACCCGCAGCGTGTAGGCGCCCGCCTCGGCGAGGGTGGCCGAGACGCGCGCGTCGGTGCCGCCGGCGCCGTCGTCGTCCGACTCGATCTCCTGGAACTCGCCGTTCTGCATCCGGCCCAGCACCAGGAAGGCGTCGAAGTCGGAGGAGCTCAGGCTGGCCGTCACCCCGTCGCCGGCGCGGGCGGTGAAGGTCCAGAGGTCGTAGTGCGAGTCGTCGTCCAGCTTCGGGTCCGAGGCGTCCAGCCGCCCGGAGACGGTCTGGCCCACCCGGACCGGCTGCGTGGTCACCGGCGCGGGCGCGGCTCCCCGCTCCAGCTGCAGCGTGTACGCGCCGGTGTCGCCCGCGCGCAGCGTGTTCGCGCGGACCGCGTAGGTCCCGTCCGCCGGGAGAGTCAGCTCCACCTTCGCGTTAGTCCCTCCCGCGCCGTCGTCGTCGGTGTCCAGGCTCTCGAACGAGCCGTCCTCGCCCAGCCGCCCCACGTTCAGGTAGGCGTCGAAGTCGCTGGAGCGCAGCGTGAAGCGGACGCGCTCGCCGCGCCGGCCGGTGTAGGTGTAGAGGTCGTAGAACGAATCGTCCTCGGGGGCCTTCTTGCTCGACGGGGTGAGCCGGCCGGAGACGGTCTGGCCCACGCGGACCGGGGTCTGCGCGGCGGCCTCGGCGCCGAGCAGGGCCAGCGCGAGGGGGGCGAGGACGAGGAGCCTGCGTGCGGGTTGCATCGGTCTGTGCCTGTAAGTCGAGATCCGTGAAGGAGGGGCCCCGCGGGAGGAGTGCTGCCTGCGGACGGACAAGATGGCTCCCGGGACGCCCTCCGGCAATAGTCCCGAACGGGAACAGGGCCCCTCCGGCCTTTGCGCAAACGAGCCCCCGCAGCGAACTTGGTGCATCGCACACACCCGCGGCGCAGCGCCGGATGACCATGCACCCGTCCGCCACCCTCTCCGCCCCGCAGGCCGGCCGCGCCCCCGAGCCGGTCCCCGTGGCCGCGCCGCCGTCGCGCCTCGCCTCGCTGGACGTGTTCCGCGGGATCACCGTCGCCGGGATGCTCCTGGTCAACAACCCGGGGAGCTGGTCGCACGTCTACGACCCGCTGGAGCACGCGAAGTGGCACGGGTGGACGCCCACGGACCTGATCTTCCCCTTCTTCCTGTTCATCGTCGGCGTGGCGATGGCCTTCTCCTTCCCGGCGCAGGCGGCGAAGGGCGCCGGGCGCGGGGAGTTGCTGCGCAGGGCGGCGAAGCGCTCCGCGGTCCTGGTCCTGCTCGGGCTGACGCTGGCCGCCTTCCCCTTCTACGACCTGGACCCCGGCACGCTGCGCATCCCCGGCGTGCTGCAGCGCATCGGCGCGGCGTTCCTGCTGGCTTCGGCCGTCGTGCTCTTCACCGGCGCGCGGGCGCAGGCGCTCGTCGCGGCGCTGCTCCTCCTGGGCTACTGGGCGGCGATGCGGCTGGTGCCCGTCCCAGGCCACGGCGCGGGGAGCCTGGAGCCCGACGCCAACCTGGCCGCGTACGTGGACCGGGCGGTGCTCGGCACGGCGCACCTGTGGAAGGCGTCGCGCACCTGGGACCCCGAGGGGCTGCTCAGCACCCTCCCCGCCGTGGCGACCGTGCTCCTGGGGGTGCTGGCGGGGCGCTGGCTCCGCTCGGACCGGGCGCCCGCGGAGAAGGCGGTGTGGATGTTCCTGGCGGGGAACGCGGGGCTCCTGCTGGGGCTCGCCTGGCACGAGTCCTTCCCCATCAACAAGAACCTGTGGACCAGCTCGTACGTGGTGTTCACGGCGGGGATGGCGCTGCACTTCCTGGCGGCCTGCTACTGGCTGGTGGACGTGAAGGGGTGGCGCCGCTGGGCGTTCCCCTTCGTCCTCTTCGGCGTCAACGCCATCGCGGCGTTCTTCCTCTCCGGGATCATGGCGCGTCTGCTCACCCTGGTGAAGTGGGCGGGCCCCGCCGGCGACCCGGTCACGCTCAAGGGGTGGATCCACCAGGCGCTCTTCGCCTCCTGGCTCTCGCCGGTGAACGCCTCGCTGGCCTTCGCGGCCTGCTTCGTCCTCTTCTGGACCGGGGTGATGTGGGTGTTCTACCGCAGGAGGATCTTCATCAAGGTGTGAGCCCCCCCCGCGTCATCCGGCGAAGCCACCTCCAGCGGCGCCCGAACGAGGTGCAGGAGGCGGCTCGCACGCTACCACCTGCGCACGTCGAGCGGCCGCGCGAAGGCGGCCGCTCCCGGCCACGCAGCCCGCACCTCCCGCTCGATCCGCGCCGTCCCGCGCTCCGGGAGGTGGATCGCGGCCACCTGCCGCGGGCGGATCCACTTCCGGATCACCCGCCGGCCCTCCTGGCTCGTCACCTCCCAATAGGGGAGCAGCGCCACGTCGATGCGCGCGGTGTCGAGCCGGAGAGGAGCGAGCGCGGCTTCGGAAAGCTCGGCGTCGCCCACGTGGAGCACGCGCCGCCCACCGATCTCGACGACGTAGCCGAGGTGCCCGACGCTTCGGTGCCTCCGGCCCACGTGGGGCAGGCCGAGGACTTCGACCGCGATTCCACCGGCCGCTTCGCGACGCCTGGTCCCCGGGGCCGCGGTGCGCACCATGAAACGCGGCCCGCGCATGGCGCCCGCGGGGAGTCGCCCGCGCAGGCTGTCGGCCACCTGTCCCGGGCCGAGGAACGTGGCTCGCGGGTTCGCCCGGAGGTGTGCCGCGACGGGTGCGGGGTGGAAGTGGTCCCCGTGCCGGTGCGTGACGAGGACCAGGTCGACCGCGTCGAACGGCGGACGCGCGCGCGCCAGAGCGACGCGCGTGGAGTCGGGGGGGACGGCGTAGCCCTCGTACCTCCGGTACAGCCCGTCTATCAGCACCTGGTCGTCGCCCGACGAGAGCAGCACCCCCGCGTTCGCGAGAAAGGTCACCGACACGCCACCGGCCCCCGCCGGGCCCTGCGACGGTGCCGATCCGATGGGGAGGGCGCCTGCGGCGAGCGCCAGGATGGCCGCGCGAACCCCGGAGAGTGGCATGACCTCTGTGGGGCGAGAGATGATCGGACGCGCCGCCCGCGCGGGGCGGGGGGGCTCGCGCGGGGGCTCGCGCTCCCGGCGCCCTGAGGCTCACCCGCCCCGCTCTCCCCCCGCCGCGCGGCCATGTCCAGGAGTTCGGGTTGAACGGCTGGGTTGGGCGTGCCCCTCGCTGGCGCTCGGGTCGGGCTGCGGCTCCGTAGGCCGGCAAACAACGCCGGCCAACGGAGGCGAGCCCCGCGCAGTGCCTCTGAACTGCGGTGCCCGCGGGTCTCGCCGCTTCGCGCTCGCATCCCTCACGCGGGCCACCTGCCGGGGGCGTGCTCGCGGTTCGGTCCGCACGGAC
>DATABU010000704.1:0-2648 GCA_036259415.1 Longimicrobiaceae bacterium | reverse complement strand
CGGCCAGGGCGAGCACGCGCGTGGTCTCCGCCCGCCCCACCGGGTCGCCGATGCGCTCGAAGCGGTCGCGCGCCCGCCGCGCCAGCGTGCGGGCGAGCGCGCCGTCCCCGCCGCGGACGCGGAGCACGGCGCGCTCGGTCTCGGCCAGCGCCACCACGTCCTCGCTCTCCGCCGCGGCGGCCATCTCGATGGCGCGCAGGTAGTGGGCGTCGGCCTCGCCGTCGAAGCCCAGGTCGCGGTAGGAGATCCCCAGGTTGTGGTGCGTCTGCGCCAGCCCGCGGGTGTAGCCCACCCTCTGGTAGGCGGCCAGCGCCCGGCCGTAGCAGGCCAGCGCCCGGTCGCGCGCGCCGCGGATGTTGGCCAGCATCCCCAGGTTGTTGCACGCGCGCCCGACGGACTCCTCGTCGCCCCACTCGCTGGCCAGCTCCAGCAGCTGGCCGAAGCGCTCCTCCGCCTCGTCGTTGCGTCCCAGCTCGAACAGGCAGATTCCGGTGAGGTTGGCGAGGTGGACCTGCAGCCAGCGGTCGCCCCGCTGGTGGGCGGGCGCCACCAGGGCCGCGGCGATCCCCAGCGACTCCTCGGTTCGCCCGGTCCGCCGCAGCGCGTCGGCGTAGTGGTACCGGGTCTCCGGGTCCAGCCCCGCGCCCGCCGCGTGGGGCGACACCCGCTCCACGATCCGCTGCCACTCGCGCCGCGCGACGAGGGCCCGGACCTCCTCCAGGGAAGGCGCGGAGGCGGGGGAGGCGTCCACGTCAGTCCGAGCGGTCGCGCCCGGGGGCGCCGCGGGTGCTCGCCACGGCGTAGCGGGTGAAGCCGGGGATGCCGGCGCGCAGCTCGTGCAGCTCGGGGAGGCGCTCCGTCGCCATGCGCTCCCAGACCGCGCCGGGGGTCTCCTGGCGCCAGAAGCCCAGGCTCGCCTCGATGGACTCGTCCCGCCTGTCGAGCCGGCCGTCGCCGTCGTAGTCGCGGTCGGCCCACCAGTAGGAGACGCGCAGCCGCGCCGGGTTCGCCGGGTCGAAGCGCAGCCCGCCCGGCGCGAACTCGAAGCGGAACGCCTCCGGGTCCACGGCGCGCACGGTGATCCGCACCGAGTCGCCCGGCTGCACCGCACGCCCGTCCGGGTGGCGCAGCAGCGCCCCCGCCGGTACGGTGAACTCCATGCAGAGCCGGTACTTGCCCTCGGGGATCCCCACGTAGTTGATGGCCGCGCCGCGGGTCTCGCCGGGCTTCGCCCAGAAGGACACCTCCAGCGCGTCCAGCGCCGGCGCGTCCGGGTCGGCGCGCGCGAACACCAGGTCGTCCTCCGCGACGCGGTCGGCGCCCTCGGGGAGGAGGTCGTCGCACCCCCCCAGCGCCGGGGCGCCGAGGAGGGCGAGGAGGAGCGTCAGGCTGCGGGTCGCTCGCATGGCTGGCTCGGGCTGGGGACGGTGTTGCGCGCCGGGACTCCGCCCGGGTGCGGGGCAAGCGGCGCGCCGCCCGGGACCCCGCGCCCCGCCGTGCCTCCGGGCCGCCGCGCTGTACCGGGCCGCGACGCTCGTCTCATTCCGGGACACCCTCCTCGCCCAGCAGGCGGTACAGGCGCGAGCGGGAGATGCGCAGCGCCTCCGCGGCCGCGCTCTTGTTCCCGCCCATCTGCTCGGTCATGGCCACGGCCGCGGCGCGCTCGATCTCCTCCATGGGCGCCGGGAAGGGGATGGGCCCGCCCCGCGCCGCGGCGGCCGTCCGCGCCCGGGGGAAGAGGTCCGCCGGGTCCAGGCGCCCGTCCCCCAGGAGCAGGGCGCGCTCGATGCCGTTGCGCAGCTCGCGCACGTTCCCCGGCCAGGCGTGGGCGAGCAGGGCGCGGCGCAGCGGGGGGTCCACGAGGGGGACGGGGAGGTCGTACTGGCGGGCCAGCGTGCGCAGGAAGTGCTCGGCCAGGAGGACCACGTCGTCGCCGCGGTCGCGGAGCGGGGGAAGGTGGATGGGGACCACGCTCAGCCGGTAGTACAGGTCCTCGCGGAACTCCCCCCGGGCGACCGCCTCCTCCAGGTCCACGTGCGTCGCGGCGACGATGCGCACGTCCACCTCGCGCGACCGCACCGCCCCCAGCCGGCGCACCTGCTTCTCGTCCAGCACCTTGAGCAGCTTCCCCTGGAGCGCCGGCGGCAGGTCGCCCACCTCGTCCAGGAAGAGCGTCCCCCCGTGCGCCGCCTCGAAGAGCCCGGGCTTGGCGGCGCGGGCGTCGGTGAAGGCGCCGCGCTCGTGGCCGAAGAGCTCCGACTCCAGCAGCCCGGCGGGAATCGCGGTGCAGTTGATCTCCACGAACGGCGCCGAGGCGCGCGGGCCGTTGTAGTGGATGGCCTGCGCCAGCAGCTCCTTCCCCGTCCCCGTCTCGCCGGTGAGCAGCACGGTGGCGCGGTCGCGGGGGATGATCTTCGCCGCGCGGTCGAGCGCCGCGCGAAGCGGCGGGCTCTCTCCCACCACCCGCCGGAAGTCGAAGGCGGCGCGCTCCGCCGCCGCGTGCCGCCCCCCCGCAGCGCGGGCGTCCCGCCGGCGGGCGCGCTCCGCCAGCTCCGCCCGCAGGTCGTCCAGGTCGCCGGGGAGCGCGAAGTAGTCCGCGGCCCCGGCGCGCACCAGCGCCGCGGCCAGCCGGTGGTCGGCGCGGGCGC
>DATABU010000703.1:0-1807 GCA_036259415.1 Longimicrobiaceae bacterium | reverse complement strand
GGGCGCCGCGACAGGGCCTCGCGGAGGAGCTGGAGCCTGGGGTCGTGCACTCGCGTCCGGGCAGGTCCTGGGAGACGGGGCCGCCGCCGGTCTCAACGGGGCGGCCCCGACGCGCCGCTCTCTTGCCGGCCGCGCGACGGGAGGTTATCACATTCGGCGCGCAAGGGCAATCCGCCGCCGCGTTCCTCCCGCAGCCACCGGCCATGCTCCGCCTCGACGACATCCGCGACGCCCGCCGCCGCATCGAGAACCGGGTCGTCCTCACCCCCTGCACTCCCTCGGAGGCGTTCGGGGAGATGTTCGGCGGGCGCGCCTGGTTCAAGTTCGAGAACCTGCAGCGCACCGGCTCGTTCAAGGAGCGCGGCGCGCTGAACCGGATGCTCGCCATCCCCGAGGAGGAGCGCGGCCGCGGGGTGATCGCCGCCAGCGCGGGGAACCACGCGCAGGGGGTGGCCTTCCACGCCCGCGCCCTGGGGATCCCGGCCACCATCGTCATGCCGGAGCGCACCCCGCTGGTCAAGGTCTCCAACACCGAGCGCTTCGGGGCGCGGGTGGTGCTGCACGGCTCCGTCTACGACGAGGCCATGGCCGAGGCGCGGCGCATCATGGCGGTGGAGGGGCAGACGCTGATCCACCCCTTCGACGACCCCGCGGTGATCGCGGGGCAGGGGACCATCGGCCTGGAGCTGCTGGAGCAGTGCCCGGAGATGGACGTGGTGGTGGTCCCCGTCGGCGGCGGCGGCCTGGTCTCCGGGATCGCCATGGCGGTCAAGGAGCTGCGGCCGGAGGTGCGGGTGGTGGGGGTGGAGTCGGCCGTCCTTCCCGCGGCGCTGCGGGCGCGCGAGGCGGGGGAGCCGGTCACCATCCCCCCCGCGCAGACCATCGCGGAGGGGATCGCGGTGCGCCGCATCGGCGACGAGACGTGCCGCATGATCGAGCGCTACGTGGACGAGCTGGTGACCGTGGAGGAGGAGGAGATCGCCAGCGCGGTGCTCCTCCTCCTGGAGCGGGAGAAGACGGTGGCCGAGGCGGCGTGCGCCACCACGGTGGCCGCCGCGGTGGGCGGGCACGTGGCCGGGCTGGAGGGCCGCGGCGTGGTGATGGTGTTGAGCGGCGGCAACATCGACGTGAACCTGCTCTCCCGCATCATCGAGCGGGGCCTGCTGGCCGACGGCCGCCTGGCCCAGCTGCGCGTGCGGGTGGAGGACCGGCCCGGCGCCCTGGCCTCGCTCACCGCCCTGCTGGCCGCCCAGGGCGCCAACGTCCTCACCCTGGAGCACCGCCGCGGCGTCTCCGGCCTGTGGCTCACGGAGGCCGAGGTGGACCTGGCGCTGGAGACGCGCGGCCGCGAGCACGTGGCGGAGCTGGTGCGCGCCCTCTCCCGCGAGGGGTACGTGGTGGGACGGGGCTGATGCCCGGCGCGGCCGACCGCGAGCGGACCCTGCGCGAGCGGATCTTCGCCCGCGACGCCCACCGCTGCGTCTACTGCGCCCGCGTCCTCCCCCCGGAGCAGCTCACCCTGGACCACGTGCAGCCCCGCATGCGCGGCGGCGACCACTCCCCAGGAAACCTGGTCACCGCCTGCGCCGCCTGCAACACCCGCAAGGGCTCCACCCCCGCCTGGGCCTTCTTGGCCGACCTCCCCGACGAGCGCGCCAACTTCCTCCGCCACGCCACCGGCGTCTGGCCCCGCCTCCGCCGCGCCGTGGAGGAAGCCGCGAAGGGATGACGCCCCTCACCCCCCGGCCCCCTCTCCCGCAAGGGGAGAACAGCTTGCCAGGGCAGGTGGCCCGACCCGCGCGCCAGC
>DATABU010000702.1:0-11015 GCA_036259415.1 Longimicrobiaceae bacterium | reverse complement strand
CCCCCCGCCCTCCGCGCGTCCACACCTCCCCCGGACCCCTCCATGCCGGCACCGCTCCGCGTCCGGGAGATCCCCCCGGGCGAACCGCTCCGCCCCTTCGTCGACCTGGCCTGGAAGGCGAACGCCGGCGACCCCGCCTGGGTCCCGCCGCTGCGCATGGTGGTGGAGCAGCTCCTGGACCGCCGCAGGCACCCCTTCCACCGCCACGCCGAGGTCGCGTACTTCCTCGCCGAGCGCGGCGGCGAGCCCGTGGGGCGCGTGGCCGCGGTGGAGAACCGCCAGTACGACGAGTACCACGGCGGGCGGACGGGCTTCTTCGGCCTCTTCGAGTGCCTGGACGACCCGGAGGCGGCGCGGGCGCTGCTGGAGGCGGCCTCCGCCTGGCTCCGTGCGCGTGGGATGGAGCGGCTGGTGGGGCCCATGAACCTGTCCACCAACGACGAGCTCTCCTCCCCCGGGGTGCTGGTGGAGGGGTTCGACACGCCCCCCGCGGTGATGATGTCGCACAACCCGCCGTACTACGCGCGGCTGCTGGAGGGGGCGGGGCTCGCGAAGGAGAAGGACCTGGTGGCGTACTGGATGGCGAGCCCGGAGCCGCCGGCGCGGGCGGTGGCCGCCATGCAGCGGCTGGCCGGCCGCATGGGCGCCCGCATCCGCTCGGTGCGCATGCGCGACCTGAAGGAGGAGGTCCGCCGTGTGCAGGAGGTGTACAACGCCGCCTGGTCGCAGAACTGGGGGTTCGTCCCCATGACGCCCGCCGAGTTCGAGCACATGGCGAAGGAGCTCCGGCCGGTGGTGGACCCGGACATCGTCTTCCTGGCGGAGAAGGAGGACGGCGAGCCCATCGGCTTCTGCCTCTGCCTCCCCGACCTGAACCGGGCGCTCCGCCACCTCCCCGACGGGCGGCTCTTCCCCTTCGGGATCTTCCGCTTCCTCTGGCACCGCCGCCGGATCGACTCGCTGCGGGTGCTCACCCTGGGGCTCAAGCCCGGCTACCAGCACCTGGGGCTGGGGGCGGCCATGTACGTGCACGCCTTCCGGGTGGCGGCCGCGAAGGGATACCGCTCCGGGGAGGGCTCCTGGATCCTGGAGGACAACCTCGAGATGCGCGGGGCCATGGAGAAGATGGGCGCCACGGCATACAAGACCTACCGCGTGTACGCGGCGCCGCTCGGCGCGGGCGCCGGGGGGTGAGCCCGCGGCTGCGGCGGGCCGGGGCCGCCGCGCTCGCCCTGCTCCTGGCGGCGCTCGCGGCGTACGCGCTGCGGGCGCCTCTGCTCACCGGGGCCGCACGGCTGCTCACCGTACGCGACTCCGTGACCCGGGCGGACCTGATCCTGGTGCTGGGCGGCGAGGTCAACACGCGCCCCGCCCACGCCGCGGAGCTGTACCGGCGCGGGGTGGCGCCCCGGGTGGTGCTGGTGCGGGAGCGCGCCGGCCCCGCGGTGGAGGCGGGGCTCTACCCCGGCCGCACCGAGGTGGCCGTGCGCATCCTCCGGCGCGACGGGGTCCCGGACTCGGCGATCACGGTGCTGGCGCCCCCGCGGGGGGCGAGCAGCACCGCGGAGGAGGCCGCGGCGCTCCGCGCCCACCTCGCCCGCACCGGGACGCGCCGGGTGGCGGTGGTCACCAACCCGTACCACTCCCGCCGCGCCCGGATGGCGCTGCGCCGCGCCACGCGGGGGCTCCGGGTGGAGGTGCTCCTGTCCCCGACGCCGGCGTGGGGGTTCACCGAGCGCGACTGGTGGCGGAGCGAGGACGGGCTGGTCGCCTACTTCAACGAGTGGGTGAAGCTCGCCGCGTACCTCCTGCGCGGCCGGTGAGCGGGCGCGCCGCGGGCTTTTGGCCCCTCTCCGCGCGGATTAGATTCCCGCTTCCCCGGGCGGGCCGGGGGCACCGGCCGGCACCCCCCGCGGAATGAAGATCGCCTACTTCACGGAGAGCCTCCTCCCCCACGTGGACGGCGTCTCGCGCACGCTGGCCCAGCTCTTCGCCACGCTGGAGGCCCGGGGCGAGGAGTTCCGCGTCCACTCCCCCTTCGTCCCCGGCCCGGAGGTCTCCTGGAGCGGCCGGGTGCGCCCGGTGCGCTACGTCCGCTTCCCGCTCTACCCGGACTACCGCGTCACGCTCCCGCTGGGGCACGGCGTCGGCCGCGAGCTGGACGCCTGGGGCCCCGACCTGGTGCACGTGGTGAGCCCCACCCCCATGGCCTCGTGGGCGCAGCGCTGGGCGCGCCGGCGCGGGGTGCCGGTGGTCTCCAGCTTCCACACGCACTTCGTCTCCTACTTCCGCTACTACGGCTTCCCCGCCCTGGAGGGCTTCGGCTGGGGGATGCTGCGCCGCTTCTACGCCCGCTGCGCGCGGGTCTACGCCCCCTCCCGCAGCATCATCCGCGAGCTGGAGTCGCACGGCGTCCGCCGGCTGGAGCTGTGGTCGCGGGGGATCGACACCGCCCGCTTCGGGCCGGGGTTCCGCGACCCGGAGCTGCGCCGCGCCGTGGGCGCGGACGACGACACGCCCCTGGTGCTGCTGGTGAGCCGCCTCGTCAAGGAGAAGGACCTGGCCGACCTGGTGGAGATGGACCGGGTCCTGCGCGGGCGCGGCGTCCACTACCGGCTGGCGCTGGTGGGCGACGGCCCCATGCGCGCCGAGCTGGAGGAGAGCCTCCCGCACGCCCACTTCGCCGGGCACCAGGCGGGGGACGCGCTCGCCCGCTGGTACGCCTCCGCGGACCTGTTCGTCTTCCCCTCCACCACCGAGACCTTCGGCAACGTGGTGCTGGAGGCAATGGCCTCCGGGCTCCCCGCCGTGGTGGTGGACCGGGGCGGGCCGCCGGACCAGGTGGAGCCGGGGGAGAACGGGTGGATTGCCCCCGCCAACCGTCCCGCGGAGCTGGCCGAACGGGTGGAGCAGCTGCTGCGCGACCCGGAGGCGCGCGCCCGCATGGGACGCGGCGCCGTGGAGTCGGCGCGGGAGCGCGACTGGAGCGCCATCAACGGTCGGCTGCTGGAGAGCTACCGCGAGGTGGCGGCCGCCGGGCGCGAGGGGGCCGCGTGAGGGAGCCCGGCGCCCCGGGGGAGCTCCCGCCGGAGGAGGAGCCGCTGCACGTCTGGGGGATGGGCGACGTGGCCCGGCCCCCGGGGAAGCGGCGCGGGCGCTTCACCCTGGAGCGGCTCTTCCGGCTGGCGCTCCTGCTCATCCCCGTGGGGGTGCTGGGGAACCTGGCGCTCTCCTGGGCCACCACCGACCGGTCGCTGCTGGCGGAGCTCCCGCAGCTCCCGCGCGGCTACCTGTACCTGGCGGTGGTGCTGGGGCTGGTCCCCTGGTTCACCAACGCGCTCCGCCTCTGGGTGTGGACCCGCTTCATCGGGAGCGAGCTGAGCTACCGCGAGGCGTTCCGCATCGTGCTGGGGGGGGAGCTGGGCTCGTCGGTGCTCCCCACCTCCACCGGCGGCGAGATCTTCCGCTGGGGGATGATGATGCAGCGGGGGATCTCGCCCGGGGCCGCGGCCTCGGTCATCACCCTGGGGCACGTGGAGGACTCCCTCTTCTTCCTCCTGGCCCTGCCGGCGGCGGCGGTGCTCTCGTCGGCCTGGGAGCTCCCCATCCTCCGCAGCCTGGCCGGCGAGATCGAGGGGAACGCCGTGGCGGCGCTGGGCGCCGGGCTGGCGGCGCTGTTCGTGCTCCGCTTCCTCTTCCGCCTGGTGCTGCTGGGCCGCCTGGGGGAGCGACCGCGCGCCTGGGGACTGCGCGCGGCGGCGAAGACCCGCCGGCGCCTGCGGAAGGGGTGGCGGGAGTTCCGGGACGTGTACCGCCTGGTGGCCCGGCGGGGGAAGACGCGCTTCCTGCTCACCATGGGGATCACCGCCGTGCAGTGGAGCTGCCGCTACTCGGTGGCGGCGGCGCTGGCGGCGTTCCTGGGCGCCAGCGTGGACCCCGTGCTCTTCTTCCTGCTGCAGTGGGTGGTGTTCACGGTGATGCTCTTCATCCCCACCCCCGGCGCCTCGGGGGGCGCGGAGGCGGCCTTCTACCTGGTGTACTCCGCGCTCCTCCCCGGCCGCCTGATCGGGCTGATGACGGCGGGGTGGCGCCTCCTCACCTTCTACCTGCAGCTCGCCCTGGGCGCCGTGGTGTTCGCCGGGCTCACCCTGGCGGACTCGCGCGCGCGCCGCGCCGCGCCCCCGCCCGTGAAGCCCGGAAAACCCGCCGGCCGGTAAACAGGCGAAGCCGTTACCCACACGCGCTTTACCACTGCGGAAAATCCGACCCAAACCCTCGACAATCGGGCCCCGGCGCATTATATTTCAGCCATGAAAATGGCGACCAATCTACCGACTGCCCAGGAGATCAACCGCGCGCTGGACGCCCAGGGCGTGCGTGGGGTCCGCCCCGCCCGTCCCGCGACCGCGAGCCGCATCTCCCTCGACGACATGACGGACGAGCAGCTCTTCCAGGCGTACACGGACGGCGATCCCGAGGGGTTCCGGCTGCTGGTGGAGCGCTACGAGCCCCGCATCCAGGGCTTCCTGCGGAAGCGCCTGAACGACGAGGAGCGCGTGCAGGACCTGACGCAGGACACCTTCCTGCGCATCCACCGCGCCCGCGAGAGCTACGACACGGGGCGGAAGTTCTCGACGTGGATCCACACGATCGCGAACAACCTGCTCAAGAACGAGTTCCGCAACCGCTCCCGCCGCCGCGAGACGGCGTTCTCGGAGATGCGTCCGGAGACCTCCTCCTCGGGTGCGCCCTCGCGCCCGGTGGAGTTCGCCTCCGGTGGCGCCGACCCGGAGCGCGAGGCGTACCGGAGCGAGCTGCGCGAGGCGATCGACACCGCCATCGGGCGGATGGACGAGCACCACCGCATCCCGTTCGTGATGCGGGAGGTGGAGGACCGTACCTACGAGGAGATCGCCGAGGCCATCGGCATTCCCGTGGGGACGGTGAAGAGCCGGCTGAACCGGGCCCGCAACGCGTTCCGGATGCTGCTGCCGGTGCCGGTCTGAGGCCGGATCCAGTTTAAGGACTCCGGGGTTGGGCGTGCCCCTCGCTGGCGCTCGGGTCGGGCTGCGGCTCCGTAAGCGGGCAGACTACGCCCGCTAACGGAGGCGAGCCCCGACGGAACTGCTGTCGGGTCTCGCCGCTTCGCGCTCGCATCCCTCACGCGGGCGCCCCAGTGTGGGCCAACCACGGACGGCTATCCGAGCCCCTCTCCCGATCGCGGGGGAGGGGCTCTTTTTCCCGCCGTTGCCCCCATGCACGTGCGCGTACCCGCCGCCCGTCTCGCCGGCGCCGGGGGCGTGGGGGTGGCGCGGCCGTTCTGAGCGGGGGAGGCGCGAGCCTGGTGTTTCCTCCCGTTGCGCCGTATTCTGTAGCGGTCCGATCCCACCCGAGCGGGCGCAATCCGGTCCCCAGCCCGCGTCCACACTCCCCCGGAGGCCGCTATGGAATGGTACCTCGAGGTTTTCAGGAAGTACGCCGTGTTCAGTGGTCGCGCGCGCCGCAAGGAATACTGGATGTTCGTGCTCTTCAACGTCCTCGCCTCGATTTCCCTCGCCATCGCCGACGGCGTGCTGGGACTGGGCGGCGGCTTCGGCCTGCTTGGCGCGGTGTACGCGCTCGCCGTGCTGGTCCCCGGCCTCGCGGTGTCGGTGCGGCGGCTGCACGACACGGGACGCAGCGGGTGGTGGCTCCTGGTCGCGATCGTCCCCATCCTGGGGCCGATCGCGCTGCTGGTCCTCATGGCGCTGGACGGGGAGCCGGGTCCGAACCAGTACGGCGCGAACCCCAAGGAGGGGGTCCTCTACCCGGGCGGCGGGATGGCGCTGACGTAGCACGCAGCCGCTCCACCGCGGCAGGCAGGCGCCCGTCCCACGCAGCTGGGGCGGGCGCTCGCGTTGCTCAGGGGCGCGGCGAAACGAACCGGGGGGAGGCCGCGTAGTGGGCGCCGTGCAGGACGCACAGGCAACGCCCAACCTCCCGGAGGACACGATGTCGTCGGTCCGCTCGCTGGTCACCGCTTCGATCCTGGCGCTCGGCGCCATGCCCGTAAACGTACATGCCCAGGCGGCGCCGGAGTCCGGCGCCCGCATCGTCGTCAACATCCCCGCCGGCCGGCTCGACCTGTACCGGGACGGCGCGCGGGTCCGCAGCTATCCCGTCTCGGTGGGGACGGCCAGCTTCCGCACGCCCGCGGGGAGCTACGCGGTCCGCCACGCCGTCTGGAACCCGGACTGGGTCCCCCCGCGCAGCGAGTGGGCGCGCGGCCGGACGCGCACCGCGCCGGGCCCCCGCAACCCCATGGGGCGGGTGAAGCTGCCGCTGGGTGGGCTGTACTACATCCACGGCACCCCGGCGGAGAACGAGCGGCTGCTGGGCACGCCGGCCTCGCACGGGTGCATCCGCATGAGCAACCGCGACGTGATGGAGCTGGCCCGCGCGCTGCACGAGGACGTGGCGCCGGAGCGGCTGGACGCCATCGCGGCGGAGCCGGGCCGCACCCGCTGGGTGGCCATGCCGCGCCCCGTGCCGGTGGAGGTCACCTACGCCCTGGCCGAGGTGCGCGGCGACCGGCTGGTGCTGCACCCGGACGTGTACTCCCGCGGCGGCGACCTGCGCCGCGAGGTCCGCTCGGCGCTCCTGTCCACGGGGATCCACCCCTTCGCGCTGGACGGCGACGCCCTG
Organism: Longimicrobiaceae bacterium; assembly: GCA_036259415.1. GTDB lineage: Bacteria > Gemmatimonadota > Gemmatimonadetes > Longimicrobiales > Longimicrobiaceae > JAFAYN01. Next base: position 4,331 of record DATABU010000702.1, on the reverse strand, counting down.
GCCGGCGCCGAGGCCGAGCTGCGCCGCGGCGGCCGCGCCTCGCTCCCCGTGGCCGGCCTCCCGCGCCAGCCCGCGCCCGTGACCGCCGCCGCGGGAGACGCGTAGCGCCGGAAGGCGGGCGCAGTTCCGCAGTATCCCCAAACCCTTCGCGGAGGGAGACCCACAGCAGTTCCGTGGGGCTCCCGGAGCCGGAGCGGCCCCGCCACCGTACCTCCTCATGGCGACGCGTTTGCATGCCCGTCCCCGCCCCGTATCTTGCTGAGTACGAAGACGGGACCACACGCGACGGGACGGTCGAGATGAGCGACGACAGCGGCTACCAGGAACCCTACCGGCCCCACGTCGTCATCGTGGGCGGCGGATTCGGCGGGCTGTACGCTGCCCGGGCGCTGAAGCACGCCCCGGTGCGCGTCACCCTCGTGGACCGGCACAACTACCACCTCTTCCAGCCGCTCCTCTACCAGGTGGCGACCGCCACCCTCTCCCCCGCGGACATCGCCCGGCCCATCCGCCAGGTCGTGCGCCGCCAGCGCAACACCACGGTGACGCTGGCCGAGGTGACCGACGTGGACCCGGGGCGGCGCGAGCTGACCCTGGCCGACGGGCGCACCCTGCGCTACGACTTCCTGATCCTGGCCGCCGGCGCGGTGGACCAGTACTTCGGGCACGACGAGTGGGTCACCGTGGCCCCGGGGATGAAGACCATCGACGACGCCACCGAGATCCGGCGGCGCTTCCTGCTGGCCTTCGAGCACGCCGAGCAGGTGCGCGACCCCGAGCTGCGGCGGGCGCTGCTCACCTTCGTGGTCATCGGCGGCGGGCCCACCGGGGTGGAGATGGCGGGCGCCTTCGCCGAGATCGCCCGCCACACGCTGCGCAACGAGTTCCGCAACGTGGACCCGGCCAGCGCGCGCATCCTCCTCATCGAGGGCGGGCCGCGCCTGCTCTCCGCCTACGGCGAGGATCTCTCGGGGCGGGCGCTGGAGCAGCTCCGGGCGCTTGGGGTGGAGGTGCGGCTGGACTCCATCGTCACCCGCATCGAGCTGGGCTCGGTGTACGTGGGCGAGGAGCGCATTCCCGCCTACCCCGTGGTGTGGGCCGCGGGAGTGGCGGCCTCGCCGCTGGGGAGGCGCCTGGGCGTGCCGACGGACCGCATGGGCCGGGTGGAGGTGCTCCCCGACCTCTCCATCCCGGGGCACCCGGAGGTGTTCGTCATCGGCGACATGGCCTCCTTCCCCCACCAGACCGGGAAGCCGCTCCCGGGGGTGGCGCAGGTGGCGCTCCAGGGCGGCCGCACGGCGGCCGGCAACGTCCTGCGCACGATGCGCGGCGAGCCCCGCGCGCGCTTCCGCTACCGCGACAAGGGGAGCATGGCCACCATCGGCCGGGCCAAGGCCATCGCGCAGATCGGGCGCGTGAAGCTCTCCGGTTTCGTGGCGTGGCTGGCCTGGCTCTTCGTGCACGTCTTCTTCCTGATCGGCTTCCGCAACCGGGTGGCGGTGTTCATGGAGTGGGCCTGGTCGTACCTGACCTGGCAGCGCGGCGCCCGCCTCATCACCGGCGAGGTGCGGCCGGACAACGCGCTGCGCAAGCTGGGGCTCCCCGTCCCCCCGGAGGGCGGGAGCGAGCCGGAGGCGGCCCGGGCGATCCGGTCGCCCGCACCGGAGGGGGGCGGCGGGTGGATGGAGGGGGACTCCGAGCAGGCCCGCGCCGCCGCCCCGCGCGCGGAGGGATGAGGGCCCCGGCGCACCACCGGGGGGCGGAGCGCTGGCTCCGCGCCTCGGGCTTCGGCTGGGAGCGCCTGCGCTACCCGCGCCCCGAGGCGGGAGGCGAGACGGCGGCCTTCCGCCTGCGGCCCCGGGGCCGGGCGCGCGGGCGGGTGGTCGCCGCCCACGGGGCCTGTGACGACGCGCTCTTCCCGCTGGTGGCGCTGTATTCGGCGCTGCTCGGGCGCGGGCTGGAGGTGTTCGCCTTCGACCTGGACGGCAACGGCTGGGAGAGCACCACCCGCTTCTCGCCCGAGACGGTCCGCGGCGCCGTGGCCGCCGCGGCGCGCGAGGCGGAGCGGGACCGGCCGGCGCTCCCGCTGCACCTGCTGGGGCACAGCCTGGGCGGCGCGCTGGTGCTGGACGCCCTGGCCCGCGGCGAGGTGGAGGCCGAGTCGGCGGTGGTGGTGGCCACGCCGCTGGAGGTGCGCATCACCGCGCGTACGGCGCTGGCGGAGCTGCGCGGCTTCCTGCGCCCGGCCACGCTGCGGCAGCGCGCCTACTACGGCCTGCGCGGCGTGCTGCCGGCGTTCGGGCCGGTCAGGCGCGCCGCCTACCCCTTCCGGGGCGACGCCCGCACCGGGAACTTCGACTACGTGGCCGTCTTCGACGCGCTCCTCCGGGCCGTGGAGCTGCGCCGCACGGCGGAGCGCGTGCGCGTGCCGGTGCTCCTGGTCTACGGGGAGCGCGACCGCATCGCCCCGGCGGCGCACGGCGAGGAGCTGGCGCGCCGGCTCCCCGCTGCGGAGCTGGCGCGGGTCCGCGGGGCGACGCACTTCTCCACGGCGTCGTCGCCGGAGGCCACGGAGCGGGCCTCCGCCTGGCTCGCCGCCCGCGCGGGGGTCGGCGCCGCGTGACGGCGCCGCTGAAGGTGGACGTCCACGCCCACCTGGCCGGGGTGGGGACGGGGGGCTCCGGCTGCTGGCTCTCGCCGCGCTTCCAGGCGCGCTACACCTTCCGCATCCTGCGCCGCTGGTACGGCATCGGCGACGCGCAGATGCGCGAGTCCGCCGACCAGGAGTGGGCGGCGGCGCTCGCGGAGCGGGTCCGCACGAGCGAGCTGGACCGCGCGGTGGCGCTGGGGTTCGACGGGGTCTACGGCCCGGACGGCGAGCTGGACCGGGAGCGCTCGCAGATGGTGGTCCCCCCCGCCTGGACGCTGGAGGCGGCGCGGCGGCACCCGGAGCTGCTCCCCGGTCCGTCGGTGAACCCCGGCCGGCGCGACGCCCTGGAGCGGCTGGAGGAGTGCATCGAGGGCGGGGCCGTGCTCCTCAAGTGGCTCCCCTCGGCCATGGGGATCGACCCGGCCGACCCGCGGCACCGCCCCTTCTACCGGCGCATGGCGGACGCCGGGCTCCCGCTCCTCTCCCACTCCGGGGGGAGCGAGCGCACCTTCGCCGAGGTGGCGCCCCACTTCACCGACCTGCGGCGGCTGCGGCTCCCCCTGGAGATGGGGGTGCCGGTGATCTGCGCGCACAACGGGGTGCCGGTGCACCTGTCGCGCGACCCGGACCAGCTCCCGCTGCTGCGGGAGATGCTGCGCGAGTTCCCGCGGCTGTGGGTGGACAACTCCGGGATCTCCAACCCCAGCCGGTTCGCGCACCTGCCACGGCTGGCGCGGGACGACGAGTTCGGGGAGCGGACGCTGTACGGGAGCGACTACCCGGTGCCGTCGCTGGCGGCGTTCTACGTGCGGGAGCTGGGGGTGCGGGGCGTGCGCTCGATCCAGGCGGAGCAGAGCCCGCTGCAGCGGGACGTGGCGCTGAAGCGGGCGCTGGGGTACCCGGACGAGACGCTGGTGCGGGCGGGGAGGGTACTGCCGACGCTGGTGCGGCTGGGAGCGGCCTGAACGGCGGGGTTGGGCGTGCCCCTCGCTGGCGCTCGGGTCGGGCTGCGGCTCCGTAGGGCAGCAAACAACGCTGCCCAACGGAGGCGAGCCCCACGGAACTACTGTGGGTCTCGCCGCTTCGCGCTCGCATCCCTCACGCAGGCGCCCAGCCGGGGGCAGGCTGTTCCCGGTCCCGGGTCCCCGCGCCGGGGGTCCGCCGCTCCGGAGTCCTTGCCCGCGCGGGTCCGCCGGTGAAGATTCGGCCCTCCCGGGGACGTCCGGTCCCCGCGCCGCCGCTTCCCGCAGCTCCCGACGCCGAACATGTCCGTGCTCCGCTCGCCGCTCGCGCGGCGCCTCCGCGCCCTGGCGCTCGCCGTGCCGGCGCTCCTCGCCGGCTCGCAGGCGGCGGCGCAGCTGCGCCCGCTGGATCCCGCGGAGTGGCGGGTGTGGGAGGGACGTGCCTGGGTCGCGGGTGTCGGGGGCGGGGCGTTCGCGGACCAGCGGGCGTCGCTGGCGGGGACCGAGGGGCGTCTGCTGGAGGCCGGCAACTTCGCGCTGGCGTGGCGGACGGGGCGGGTCGCCCTGGAGGGTGGAGGGACGGTGCAGCGCTTCTTCCGCGACGAGCGGAGCTTCGCCCCCCCGGCCGGCGACGCGCGCCCGGACCCCGACGGGCGCCGGCACGACACGGGCGACTTCCGCATCGCCACCGTGGTGCGGCTCACGCCGGAGGACGCGCC
>DATABU010000701.1:0-2938 GCA_036259415.1 Longimicrobiaceae bacterium | reverse complement strand
GCACCCGGCCTGCGCCGGGGATCGCGGCGTCGGCGCGGACCCGGCGGAGCAGCTCCTCCTCCAGCGGCCCCGCGGCGGCCCCGAGCGCGGCGGCCAGGGCGGCGAAGGCCCGCGCGTCGCCGCCCGGGGAAGGCCACGCGTCGCCGCCCGGCCACGCCTCCTCCGTCTCCCACAGCCGCTCCTGGTGCGCGGGCGGGAGCCAGAGGGTGAAGCACGAGCCCTCGCCGACCGCGCTCCGCGCCGTCAGGTCGCCGCCCATCAGCCGGGCGAAGCGGCGGCTGATGGTGAGCCCCAGCCCCGTCCCGCCCGCCCGCCGGGTGTGCCCGCCCTCGGCCTGCACGAACGGCTCGAAGACGCGGGACAGCTGCTCGGCCGGGATCCCGCTCCCGGTGTCCTCCACCTCCACCACGAGCCAGGGCCCCGTCTCGGGGAGCGCCGCCTCGGGCGCCGGCCGCTCCACCTCCCGGCAGCGCACGGTGACGGTCCCGCCGGGCTCGGTGAACTTCAGGGCGTTGGAGAGCAGGTTGAGGACGATCTGCCGCGCGCGGTCGTCGTCGCCCACGAAGCGGAGCCCCTCGCCCCCGGCCCGGCCCTCGCGCAGCGCGATCCCGCGGGCCTCGGCCTCCGGCGACACCATCTCCAGCGCGGAGGCGAGCACCTCGGCGGCCGGGACCTCGCGCGACCGCACCGCCATCTCGCCGGCCTCGATCTTGGCCAGGTCGAGCACGTCGTTCACCAGCCCCAGCAGGTGGCGGCTGCTCGCGCGGATCCGCTGCACGTACTCCATCTGCCGGCCGGTGAGCGCGCCCGCCACCCGCGCGTCCAGCAGGTCCGCGTACCCCATGACCGCGTTGATGGGGGTGCGGATCTCGTGGCTCATGTTCGCGAGGAACTGGCTCTTGGCCTGGTTCGCCCGCTCCGCGGCGGCGCGGGCGCGCTGGGCCTCGCGCCGGGCGAGCACGTGCGCGGTGACGTCCGAGCCGTGGGCGACCACGCCCGACCGGGTGCCGTCGGCCTCCCGGATCGGGTAGTAGACCAGGTCGATGAAGATCTCCCTGGGCTCGGCCCCCGGCGCGCGGGAGACGGTGACCGGGACCTCGCGGCCGATGAAGGGGACGCCCGTGGCGAGCACCTCGTGCAGGAGCGACTCGAACCCCTGCCCGCGGACCTCCGGGAGCGCCTCGAAGAGCGGGACGCCGAGCAGCTCCCGGTGCCCCACGAGCTGGTAGTACGCGTCGTTGACGTACTCGAAGACGTGGTCGGCGCCCCGGAGCACGGCCAGGAAGGCGGGCGCGTGGGCGAACACCTCCCGCAGCCTCGCCTCGGCGCGCTCGGCCGCGGCCAGCGCCGCCTCGCGCGCCCGCTCGGCCCGGACGCGGCCGGTGGTCTCGGAGACGACGTTGAGGAACGCGACGACGTCGCCCGCCTCGTCGCGGACGGGGCTCAGCGAGAAGGTGTACCAGGCGTTGGGCTCGCCGGCGCCGGCATCGCTGGGCGGCGCGGGGGCGCGGCGGATCACGAAGGGGGCGTCGTCGGCGTAGACGGGCGGCCCGCCGGCCCGGATCCGGGCGAACATGGGGGCGACCTCGTCCCAGATCTCCGCCCACACCTCCGCTCCCGGGCGGCCGAGCGCCTCCGGGTGCTTGAAGCCGAGCACGCGCCGGTACGCGTCGTTGTAGACGAGCACCAGCTGCGGGCCACACCAGAGGTTGATGGGGAACGGCGAGTCGAGCGCCGCGCGCACCACCGCCCGCAGCTCGGGCGGCCAGCTCCCTACCGGCCCCAGCGGGGTCGCCGGCCAGTCGGTGGTCCTGCAGAGCGCCCGCACCTCGCCGGGGCCGGCGAAGAGGTCGGCGGCCGCTCCTTCCGGGTCCCTCAACGCTGCGGCTCCCGGCGGGAGCCGCAGCGCACGCGGTGGCGGGAGTCGTCGCTGGGCATCGGACGGGGGTGCGGGGTAGCTCGCGGGGCGGTCCTGTCGAAGCTACGGCAGGGGTCGCCCCGTGTCGAGGGCGGCCCCCGCGCGCCGGCGTCCCGGCGGCTCCTCAGGCGGGGAGCCGCGCCGCCCGGGCGACGACGCCGCGCACGGCGCGCGTGACCTCGCGGGCCAGCGGGTTCAGGAAGAAGTGCCCGCCCGGGTACACCTCCAGGGTGAACGGGCCCGTGGTGTAGCCCGACCACGCCTCCAGCCCCTCCCGGCTCACCTCCGGGTCCGCGTCGCCCCCCATCGCCAGGAGGGGGAGGTCCAGCGGGGCCTCCTCGCGGTGCGTGTACGCCTCGTTCACCGCGAAGTCGGCGCGCAGGAGGGGGATGAGGAGCTGCATCAGCTCCTGGTGCTCCAGCACCGCCTCCGGCGTTCCCTCGAAGGTGCGCAGCCGCTCCAGGAACTCCGGCTCCGGCAGCGGGTGCATGAGCGGGTCGCGCGCCGGCAGGTGCGGCGCGTTGCGGCCGGAGGCCACCAGCGCCACCGGGAGCGGGCGCCCGCGCCGGCGCAGCTCGCGCGCCAGCTCGAAGCCGATCAGCGCGCCCATGCTGTGCCCGAACACCGCGTAGGGGCGGTCCAGCGTGGGGTCGAGCACGTCCGCGAGCGCGGCCACCAGCGGCTCCACCCGGTCGAAGGGAGGCTCGCGCAGGCGCATCTCCCGCCCGGGGAGCTGCACCGCGCTCACCTCCACGTCCTCGCCCATCAGCTCGGGCCAGGCGCGGTAGGCGGATGCCGCCCCCCCGGCGAAGGGGAGACAGAGGAGGCGCACCGGGGCGGCGGGGCGGGGGCGCGGGGTCACCAGCCAGCGGCCGGGGTCCATGGTGATCTGCATGCCCATCGGGGGAGCGGGGTCGGGGGAGCGCGCGGGCTTCCGCGCGGCGATCTGACCGAATCTAAACGGCGGGGCCGGTGCGCGCACGGGGGCACGAGCGCGGGGGGGGGGGGGGGGGGGGGGGG
>DATABU010000700.1:0-8354 GCA_036259415.1 Longimicrobiaceae bacterium | reverse complement strand
GTGTTGATCCCCGCCCCGGCGATCCAGAGCGCCAGCGTGGCGCCCACCGCGGCCAGCGGGACCGCCAGGAGGATGATGAAGGGGTGGAGGAGCGACTCGAACTCCGCCGCCAGGAGCATGTAGACCAGCAGCAGCGCCAGGAGGAAGGCCATGCTGAGCGCCCGGAACCCCTTCTCCATCTCCTCGTTCTCGCCGCCGACCTCCACCCGCAGGCCGTGCGGCGCGGGGTACGACGCCAGCGTGGAGCGCACCGCGGCGGTCGCCTCGTCCACCCCGCCCGAGGCCACGTCCGCGTGCACCACCACCACCCGGCTCTGGTCGATGCGGCGGATCTCCGAGGGGCCGGTGGCGGTGTGCACCCGCACCAGCTCGCGCAGCGGGATCCCGTCCACCCGCAGCGTCTCCAGCGTCTCCAGCGAGCGGCGGTCGGCCTCCGGGAGGCGGACCACCACCGGGACCCGGCGGTCGAAGTCCACGAACTCCGTGGCCTGCTTCCCCTTCATGTACGCCTCGACCGTCTCCGCCACCCGGCGGGGGTCGATGCCGTACTGCGCCGCGCGCTCACGGTCGATCTCCACCCGCACCTCCGGCTGGCCCATCTCCGTGCCCATGCGCACGTTGGTCACGGCGCCCAGGCCGGCGAGCCGGCGCTCCGCCTCCTGCGCGTACGCGAGCGCCGCGTCCAGGTCCTCGCCCCGGACGCGGACCGCCAGGTCGGAGTCGCCGCCTCCCAGCAGCTTGCCCAGCGCGGTGGCCTGCCCGGACTCGATGGAGACCGTCCCCGGCGGGAAGGCGGCGAGCGCCGGGCGCGCGCGCGCCAGCGTCCCGGCGGTGCTCGACCCCTCGCGCAGCCGCACCTCCAGCAGCGCGGTGTGGGTGCCGCTCTCCGCCTCGTCCATCCCCGCGATCGCGGTCTGCCGCCCGACCCGGGTGAAGACCGCCTCCACCGCGGGGTCGCGGCGGAAGGTCTCCTCCAGGCGCGCGGCCTCCTGGGCGGTGGCCTCCAGGGTGGTGCCGCGCGGCAGCGTCAGGCGGGCCCGGAAGGCGCCCTGGTCCACGTCGGGGAGGACGCTCCGCTCCAGCGAGGCGCCGACGGCGACGCCCACGCCCAGCAGGAGGAACGCGACGGCGATGGTGCGCCCGCGGTACCGCATCCCAAGGTGGAGCAGCCCCTCGTACCAGGCGGTGAAGCGCGCGAAGCCCCGGTCGAAGGCGTCCAGCGGCGGCGCGAAGAAGCGGCCCACCGCCGAGCGCAGGCGGCCGGGCGGGCGGCCGGGGCCGTCGCCCCAGCGCGCGGCCAGCGCGGGGAGGAGGGTGACCGCCACCCCGATGCTGCACAGCAGCGAGAAGGCCACCGCCAGCGCCAGCGCCCCGAGCAGCTCCCCCGCCACCCCCTCCACGTAGACGATGGGGCCGAACACCGCGATGGTGGTGAGCGTGGAGGCGGTGATGGCCCGCTGCACCTCCTCGGCCCCCAGCGCCGCGGCGGCGGCCGGGCCCAGCCCCCGCTCGCGGTGCCGGAAGATGTTCTCCAGCACCACGATGGAGTTGTCCATCAGCATCCCCACCCCCAGCGCCAGCCCGCCCAGGCTGAGCAGGTTGAGCGAGACGCCCGACGCCTGCAGGAGCGCGAAGGTGGCGATCAGCGAGATGGGGATGGCGAGCGCCACCGCGATGGGGTAGCGGACCTCGCGCAGGAAGAGGAAGAGGACCAGGAAAGCCAGGATGCCGCCCAGGACCACCTCCTGCACCACGTTGGCGAGCGCGTCGGCGATGAAGCCGGCCTGGCTCATGGCCACCTCCAGCTTCACGTCCGGGTACTCCCGCCGGAGCTGCGCCAGGACCTCCTCCACCTGCTCGGCCACGCGCACGGTGTTGGCCTCGGAGCCCTTGAAAACCAGGAGCCCCACCGCCTCCTCGCCGTTGTAGCGGGCGATGCTCTCGCGCTCGCGGAAGCCGTCGGTGATGCGGGCCACGTCCCGCAGCAGGATCTCCCCCGTGGGGCCGGCGCTCCCGGAGCCCGTCCCCTGCGCCCCGGCCGCCGAGACGGGGACCATCCCGATCTCCTCCACCGTCTGGAACTCGCCCAGCGTCCGCAGCGAGTAGCGGTAGCGGCCGCGGCGGATGGTCCCCCCGGGGGCGCTCGCGTTGGCGGCGTCCAGCGTCTTGGACAGGTCGTCGATGGTGAGCCCGTAGCTCTCCAGCAGCCGCGGCTCCACCTCCACCTGGATCTCGCGCTCCAGCCCGCCGGTCACCGTCGCCTGCGCCACCCCGTCGATCTGCTCCAGGCGCCGGCGGAACACCGACTCGGCCAGGTCCTTGAGCGCCGGGAGGTCGCGGCTCCCCGCCACGGAGAGCGCCATCACCGGCTCGCTGCGCGGGTCGGTGCGCAGCACCACCGGGCGCGCGGCCAGCTCGGGGAGCGCGTCGCGGATGTTGTCCAGCTTCTCGCGGACGTTCAGCGCCGCGAAGTCCATGTCCGTCCCCCAGGCGAAGCGCACCGTCACCAGCGAGCTCCCCTCGCGGCTGGTGCTCTCCACCTTCTGCACCCCCGGCACGGTGCTCACCGCCTGCTCGACCGGCTCGGACACGAAGCGCTCGATCTCCGCCGGGGCCACGCCGGGGTTGCCGGTGTAGACCACCAGCCGCGGGTAGGCGACGTCCGGGAGGAGGTCGATGGGGAGGCGCGCGAACGACAGGGCGCCCAGGAAGACGACGCCCAGGAAGAACATGGCGACCGCGACGGGCCGCGCGATGGAGACCTTGGGGAGGGACACGCGCGCCTCCCCGCTCAGCTGCGGACCGGAGCGCCGACGCGCTCCTCCAGCGTCGCCAGCGCGCCCGCGAACTCGAAGCGGGCGCGCAGGGCGTCGCGCTCGGCCTGCGCGGCGCGGTCGATCACCTGCTGCAGCTCGGTGAACCCGGTGGCGCCCAGCCGGTACTGCTCGCGCGCCATCTCCAGCCGCTCGCGGCTCAGCTCGGCCGCCCGCTCCGAGAGCCGGGTCGCCCGGAAGGCGTTCTCCAGGTCGATCAGGGCGCTGCGCACCTCGCGCTCCACCGAGAGCTGCGTGGCGCGGAGCGTCTCCTGCGCGCGGGTGCGGGTGGCCTCGGCCTGCGCCACCTGCCCGGAGGTGCGCAGCTGGTCGAAGACGGGGAGGCGGACGTCGAAGCCGAAGCTGAACGAGCGGTCGAAGGTGTCGAAGGGGTTGAGCACCGAGGGCGCCACGTCGTAGTCCTGGCCCCGCAGCGAGCGGTTGTACCCGGCCGAGACGCTGAGCGTGGGCCAGCGGTCGCCGCGCGCGGCGCGGGCGCGGTGGCCCGCGGCCACGATCCCGGCGGACGCCTGCGCCACCCGGGGGTGCCCCCGCAGCGCCAGCGCGACCAGCGAGTCGGCGCTCAGCGCGGCGGGGTCGAAGGGGGGCACCGGCTCGGTGGAGAGCCGGGTGTCCTCCACCTCCATGGTCCCCATGGCCTCGCCCAGGGCGAGCTTCGCCTTGCGGGCCTCGCCGCGCGCCTGCGCCACCGCCTGCTCCTGCCGCGCGACCTCCACCTCGGCCCCCAGCACGTCGGACATGTCGCGGGCGGCGATCCGGAACAGGCGCTGCGTGGCGTCCAGCCCCTCGCGCGCCGAGGCGAGGAGCTGCTCCTCCAGGACGATCATGCGCTCGGCGCGGACGGCGTCGTGGTACCGACGGGTCACGTCGGCGCGGACCCGCCCGTGCTCCATCTGCACCCCGGCGACCGCGGCCCGCTCGTCGGCCCCCGCCGCGCGCAGCTCGCCCATGCGGCCGCGCTCGAAGAGGGGGATGCTCAGGCTGAGCCCGTGCGAGGTGCCGCTGTTGGTGCTCTCGATGAGCTGATCCGAGGGGAGCGGGCGCCCGAACTCGTCCTCGCCCACGCGCGACGCGGTCATGGCCCCGCTGAACGAGAGGCTGCTGCTCAGGCTGGGGAGGAAGGCCCCCAGGGCCTGGCGCTCCCGGGCGGAGGCGGCGCGCACCTCGGTCTGCGCGCCGCGGTACGCGGGGCTGGACTCGTCCGCGATGCGGAGCGCCTCGTCCAGGGAGAGGTCGCGTGGCGCCTGCTGGGCCGCGAGCGGCGCGGCGAGGGCGAGCAGAACCGCGGTGAGCGGGAGGTGCTTCATCGTGCAGGGGAGTGGGAACGGGGAGTGGGCGCCCGGGGGCCGGGCGCGCTTCGCTGCGGGGCGGGCGCTACTGCGGCCTGCCCCCCGCCTTCGTGACGTCGTCCACCAGCCGCACGCGCGCGTCGTGGATCAGGGTGTAGTGCCCGTCGGTCAGCACCGTCTCGCCGGGGGCCACGCTCTCCGTCTCGTCGCTGGCGACGATCTCCACCAGCGAGTCGTTCTGCAGCCCCGTCGTCACGTAGCGCCACTTGGCGAGCCCGCCCGACGACGGATCGCCGTCGAACACGAAGAGCATGGTGCGGCGGTCGCGCTCCAGGATGGCGGAGCGGGGCACCAGGATCCGGTCCTCGAAGCGGCGCGCGTCCAGCGAGACGCGGGCGTACATCCCCGGGAGGATGCGCCCCTGCGGGTTGGGGACCAGCACGGTGACGCGGGCGGTGCGGGTGCCGCTCTCCACCACCGGGTTGATGGTCTCGATGCGCCCGGCGAAGGTCTCGGCGGGAAAGGCCGCGAACGACACCTTGGCCATGCGGCCGGGTGTCAGGTACCCCACCTCGCCTTCCAGCACCTGCACCTCCACCCGGATGGGGTCCAGGTCCACCACCGTCATCAGCTCGCTCCCCTGCTGGACCCACTGCCCGGGGACCACCTTGACGTCGGCGATGCGCCCGGCGAAGGGCGCCCCCAGGCGGGTCCGCTGCAGGTCCAGCTGCGCCTTGCGGAGCCGAACCTCCGCCCCCTCCAGCCCGCTCTTGGCGCGGGCGACGCGCGCGCGCTCCTCGCGGGTCGCCGCGTCCTCCAGCCGCTCGTCGAACAGGGTGAGCTCGCGGAACCGGGCCTCGGCGTCGCGGAGGCTGGCCTGCGCCTCCTGCACCGACAGGGCGTACTCCGCCGGGTCCAGAGCGGCCAGCGTCGCCCCGACGCCCACGACGTCGCTCTCGCGCACCGGGAGCCCCGCCAGGCGGCCGGTGACCTGCGCGGTCACCACCGCCTTCTTCCACGCCTCCGCCTGCCCGGCGGCGCTCACGGCCACCACCAGGGTGCCGCGGGTGGCCTGCGTCCCCTGCACGGGGATGGCGACGTCGGTGGCGAAGGCGCCCGAGGCGGAGGTGCTCTGGCCGCCGGCCGCCCCGTCGTTCGGGTCGGCCTGGCCGGCCGCGTCCGCGTCCTGGTCGGCGATGCGGGCGTAGATCGCGGTCGAGAGCGCCAGCAGGGCGACGACGGCGGCGACGATGCCGAAGGTGCGGCGTGAGCGGATCATGGGGAGAGCGAGTGGAGGTCGGATCGCGAGGGTCGCAAACGTGGAGCGCGGAATATACTTGGAGTCGCTGGCGCATACAACCCGACAGGGGCGGGTGGGGCGATTTCCGGCTCCTCCTGTTGTGACGCCGGGCGGCGCCCCAGGGTTGCCGCGCGCCTCCGCACGGCCGGAGGGACTCCCCGTTCCTCCCGCCGGTCGCCGGGTCCCGTCCCGCCGCGCGGCGGTTTCGTCCCTGCGGAGTGGCGATGACGCCCCGCCGGGCCCAGCATTGCTCCCCTGTACGGGGCCGATCCGAGACGGGGGGGTTGCGTTTACACGATGTGGCGGCAACCTTTCGATGCCGTCCGGTGTCAAACCCCGGAAGCCGCCCGCACGCCCGCGGGGCTGCGGTCCAAAGGTCCACCCAATCCAGGAAGTCGCGTCCCATGAAGCATATCCGTGGTGCCGTCCTCGTCCTCGCCGTCGTGGGGTCCCCGGCGGTCGCGGTGGCTCAGGTCAGGCCGCAGGGCCCTCCTCCCGGAGCGCAGCCGCAGATGGCCGCGCCCGGGCTGGTGCGCGGCACCGTGGTCGACGCCGCCACCGGCAATCCCGTCTCCGCCAGCGTGGGCATCTGGAGCGCGGCCGACTCCGTGCTGGTGGGCGGGGCGGTCGCGGGGGCCGACGGCGTCTTCCGCATCGAGGGGCTCCGGCCCGGACAGTACTACATGCGCATCGGGGCCCTCGGGTACACCCCGGCCACCCCCACCGTGGCGCTGACTCCGCAGCAGCTCCAGGCCGACCTGGGCCAGGTGCGCCTCACCGCCTCCGCCGTGGCGCTGGAGGGGATCGAGGTGCAGGGCGAGCGCGCCGCCGTCACCCTGGCGCCGGACCGCAACACCTACTCGGCCCGGGAGATCGCCCCGGCGGGCGGGACCGCCACGGACGTGCTGCGCGGCGTCCCCTCGGTGGAGGTGGACGGCGACGGCAACGTGAGCCTGCGCGGCAACTCCAACGTCGCCGTGCAGCTCAACGGCCGCGCCGCCCCCATGCGCGGCGAGCAGCTCGCCAACTTCCTCCGGCAGCTCCCGGCCAACATGGTGGAGCGGGTGGAGGTGGTCCCCAACCCCTCGGCCAAGTACGACCCCGAGGGGATGGCCGGGATCATCAACATCGTCATGAAGCAGAACGCCGACCTGGGGACCAGCGGCGGGCTCATGCTGAGCGTGGGGACCAGCGACCGCTACACCGCCTCGGGGAACCTGGGCTACCAGGGGGGGCCGCTCACCCTCTTCGGGAGCTACGGCTTCAACTCCGAGGAGCGCGAGACCGCGGGCCGGCACTTCCTGGAGAACCTGGTGCTGCAGCCCACCACCTTCCTGGAGCAGGACATCGAGGGGCTCTTCGACGTCACCGGGCACATGTTCAACGGCAACGCCGACCTGAAGGTGGGGAAGCAGAGCAGCCTGACCTCCACGCTGATGCTGGGGAACCGCGTGATCGACTACGGGACGCGGAACGCCTTCTTCGAGCTGGACGCCGACCGCGACGTGGTCGGCCGGGCGCGCAACGTGACGGCCAACGAGGGCGGTGACTTCACCCTGGACGGCTCCCTGGCGTACCGGCGGACGGTGCAGCCGCAGCGCAACGAGACCACGGCCGAGGTGCGCTACAACATGGTGGACTTCTCCACCGCCAACCAGTTCACGCGCGACTCGCTGACCCTGGCCGGCACGCCGGTGGGCGACCAGCCCGGGCTGGAGCGCAACGACATGGACGCGATCTCCCACACCGTCACCGTGCAGACGGACTGGACGCGCGGGATCGCGGAGCGCACCAAGCTGGAGACGGGGTACAAGGGGCAGATCCGCTGGCTGGACAACTCGTTCCTGGCCGAGAACTTCTCCTACGCCATGAACCGCTGGCTGCGCAACGCCGCCGCCAGCAACGCCTTCGAGTACGACGACCAGGTCCACGCCGTGTACGGGGTGCTCAGCCAGAGCCTGGGCAAGCTTGAGCTGCAGGGGGGGCTCCGGGCGGAGCGCGCCACCTCGGAGTTCACGCTGGAGAGCGGGGAGAGCTACGACAGCGACCAGATCAACCTCTTCCCCAGCGGGCTGGTGGCGTACAACCTGAGCCAGACCACGCAGCTCAAGGCCAGCTACTCCAAGCGCATCCAGCGGGTGCACACGCAGCTGCTGAACCCGTTCGCCTTCTACGAGGACGAGCGCAACGTGATCGTCGGGAACCCGTCGCTCACGCCGGAGTTCACCCACGCGTTCGAGCTGGGCTTCCAGCACGCGTTCCCCAAGGGCTCGCTGCAGGTGACGCCGTACTTCCGGCACACGGTGGACGCCATCCGGCGGACCCGCAACGTGGACGACGAGGGGATCACCGTCAGCACCTTCGAGAACCTGGCCACCAGCGACTCGTACGGCGCCGACGTGACCGGCTCGCTGCGGCTGGGCGACCGGCTGAGCGGCTTCGCCGGCTTCAACGCCTACAAGGTGGAGACGGACGGGAGCAACATCTCCCCGGCGCTGAACACCGACGCCTTCGTCTGGTCGGCGCGCGTGAACGCCAACGTCAAGGTGAGCCCCACGCTGGACGCGCAGGCGATGTTCATGTACCGTGCGCCGATGGACGTGGAGCAGGGCCGCATCGCCGCCTTCAGCATGAGCAACCTGTCGCTGCGGCAGAAGCTGCGCGGCGACAAGGCCAGCATCGGGCTGCGGGTGATGGACCCCTTCAACACCATGCGCTTCAACCTCCGCACCAGCGACGGCCGCTTCTTCCAGGAGACGGAGCGGAGCTTCGGGGCGCGGGCGGTGTTCCTGACCTTCAACTACAACTTCGGCCGGCCGCCGCGGATCCGGCAGCCGCAGCCGCAGCAGCCGCAGAACCCCGACCCGCAGGGCGGCCTGCCGTACGGCGGCTGATGCGCGAGGCCGGGGCGGGGCACGGGGGGGGGGGGGG
>DATABU010000699.1:0-4960 GCA_036259415.1 Longimicrobiaceae bacterium | reverse complement strand
TCCCACCCCGCCGACGCCAGCCGCCGGCAGAGGTCCACCTCCTCGAAGTACATGAAGTACGCCTCGTCGAACCCGCCCACCTCCTCGAACGCGCTCCGCCGCACCGCCAGCGCGGCCCCCAGCACCCAGGGGACGGCCGCGGCCCGCCGGGGCGGGCTCGCGCACAGGAGCCGCCCGCGCAGCCCCGGGATGCGCACGGCCAGCGGGGCCACAGGGTCGTTCTCCAGCAGCCAGCCGAGCGTCCCCGGGAAGGGGAAGCAGGACGCCTGCGGAGACCCGTCCGGGTTCAGCAGCGCCGGGCCGGCGACCGCGGCGCGCGGGTGGCGGTCCAGGTGCGCGCCCAGCGCCTCCAGCGCCCCGGGCTCCAGGCGGGTGTCGCTGTTGAGGACCAGTACGTGCTCCGCGGCGCAGGCGCGCACCCCGCGGTTGGCGGCCGCGCCGTACCCGGGGTTGGTGCCGTCGGCGAGGAGCACGGCGTGCGGGAAGGAGGCGCGCACCATCTCCGCGCTCCCGTCGGTGGAGGCGTTGTCCACCACCACCGCGGGGACGCCGCTCGGGAGCGACGCGAGGCACGCCCGCAGCAGCTCCCGGGTGTTGTGGTTGACGACCACCACCGCCGACGGGCTCATGGCTCGCGGGCGGGCGCCGTCCGGGTGCGCGGCACCGCCGACCAGAGGCCCTCCGCCGGGCGCCGCGGGCAGGGAGGCCAGGTGTCGATCCCGAGCGCGTGCTGCGCCTCCACCTCCGGCGGGGCGGCCGGCGCGCCGACCAGGGCGTGCGTCACGTACCCCACCCCGGCGGCCACCGCGGCGGTCAGGTAGTAGAGCAGGTGGAGGGGGACCGCCGCCAGGAGGAAGCCCGGGCCGCGCAGCCGCAGCAGGTAGCCGTAGAAGCCGTGGTTCAGGGCGACGATCCCCGCGGCGGCGAGCCCCGCCACCGCCAGGCTGGTCAGCGACAGGAGCTCCCCCGCGGCCACCAGCGCCACGACGGTCAGGATGGCGAGCAGGGCGCTCAGCCTCTCCCGCGGGCGCAGGTTGAGGGCCTCGAACTCCGACACCGCGCCCTCCTGCAGGAGCATCCGCATCCAGGGGACGCCGCGGCTGGTGAAGTCCGTGGCGACCATCCCCCGCAGCGTCCAGCGCTTCAGGTGCGTGCACTGGATCTCCGGGTGCAGCTCGATCCGGTGGCCCATGCCGCGGAGGCGCCGCCCGACCTCGATGTCCTCCACCTGGGGGCGGCTGTAGCTCCACTCGTCGAACATCCCGGCGTCCAGCAGCGCCGCGCGCCGGATGGCGCCGCAGCCGCTCCAGAAGGTCTCCGCGCTCCCGCCGCTCTTCTGGTGCACGTAGTGGTGCAGCAGGTTGCGGAACTGCGAGACCCACCCCCGCGCCGCCGGGTCGTCGTCGTACGAGCCGAAGGCCGCGCTGAGCCCCGGGTCGTCCGCGAAGAGGCGGGCGAAGCGGCCCAGCACGTCCGGGTGCACGCACACGTCCGCGTCCACGAACACCAGCAGGTCGCCGCGGGCCACCTCGGCGCCGCGGTTGCGGGCGTACGCGGGGCCGCGGGGGTTGCCGGGGAGGCGCACCACCACGTCGGCCCAGCGGGCGGCCACGGCCGCGCTCGCGTCCAGGCTGGCGTCGTCCACCACCACCAGCTCCCACTCGCGGCGGGGCAGGTCGCTGGCGGCCAGCGCGGCGAGGGCGCGCGGGAGCACCTCCTCGCCCGCGTGGACCGCCACCACCACCGAGAGCGACGGGGCGCCCACGCTCAGCCCGCCTTCGCCATGGCCCGCGTCGACCTGGACCGCCCCGTGGCCGCGGCGGGGGCGCGGATCTCCTCGTGGTAGTCGAAGTCGGTGTTCACCTCCCACACGTCGTGCGAGGCCCCCTGCATGTTCCACACGGTCATCATGGCCGTGAGCATGGAGTGGTCCTGGTTGTTGTACTTGTGCATCCCGTTCCGCCCGATCAGGTGCAGGTTGGGGATGGGGTCCAGGTGCGCGCGGACCGCCTCCAGGTGCGCGCGGTAGGCGCCGTCGTACACCGGGTACGCCTTGGGGACCCGCACCACCGTCGCGTCCCGCACCCGGTCCGCGCGGCCCAGCCCCAGCACCTCCAGCTCGCGCGCCGCCAGGGCGGCGAGCTCCTCGTCGGAGGAGGTCCAGAGGCCGTCGCCCTCGAAGCAGAAGTACTCCATCCCCAGGCAGGTGCGCCCCGCGTCGGGGACCATCGCCGCGCTCCAGTTGCGGAAGTTCTGGATGCGCCCCACCCGCACGTCCGGAGAGTGCACGTAGATCCAGTTGTCCGGGAAGGCGTCCGGCTCGTCCAGGATCAGCGCGACCACCAGGAAGTCGCGGTAGCCGAGCCCCTCGCCCGAGGCCGCCGTCTCCGGCGGGGGCGCGGGGTCCAGGGCGCGCACCAGCGAGCGCACGGGCATGGTGGAGAGGAAGTGCTCGCCCTCGATCCGGCGCGTCCCCTCCGGCGTCTCCGCCTCCACCGCCACCACGCGGTCACGCTCGGTGTGTATCGCGCGCACCTTGTGTTGCATCAGCACCTCACCCCCCATCTCCACGACCCGGTCGCGGAACGCCTCCCACATCTGTCCGGGGCCCAGGCGCGGGTACTGGAACTCGTCGATGAGCGTGCGGATGTCCTTGGAGCGCCGGTTCAGCCCCGCGGCGGAGCGGAGCGCGCTCCACAAAGAGAGGTTCTGGATCCGCTGCGCCGCCCACTCCGCGGAGATCTCCGTGCAGGGGATGCCCCACACCTTCTCCGTGTAGGTCTTGAAGAAGATCTCGTAGAGCCGCTTCCCGAACCGGTTGGTCACCCACTGCTCCAGGTTGTCCTCGCTGGGCTCCGGGGACACGCGGGTGCGCAGGTAGCTGGCGACCACCCGCAGGCTGTTCCAGACGCCCAGCCCCGCGAGCGCGTTGCGGGCCTTGAGCGGATAGTCGAAGTACTTGCCGTCGTAGAAGATGCGCGAGAGCCGCGGGACCGAGATGAACTCGGGGCCGAGGACCTCGTTCCAGAGGCGCTCCACGGGCTCGTACTTGGTGAAGAAGCGGTGCCCGCCGATGTCGAACCGGTAGCCGTGGTACTCCACCGTCCGCGAAAGCCCGCCCACCTGGTCGTCGGCCTCCAGGACGGTGACCGGCACCCCCTCCCGAGCGAGCAGGTAGGCCGCCGTCAGGCCGCCGGGGCCGGCGCCGACGATGACGACGCGGTCGCCCGCGGAGAGCCGGTCCACCCGTCTGCGAGCCGGGAGCGAGGATGCCATGGAGTGTCTTCTGCTGCGTCGGTTGGAGTGTCGTCCCGCCGGTCGGCGGGGCCCGTCGACCCCGGCTCCGGGCCGGACGGCGGGGTGTCGTGGGGCGCCGCCCCCGCGCCCGGCAGCGGCCGGGCGTAGAGGCGGAGCAGGTGGCGGAGCCGGGCCGGCGCGTCCGGGTCGTCGTCCGAGGCCAGCATGACCACGTCGCCGGTCGCGGCGGCCATGCCGGCCGAGCGCAGCGCGTCGGGGGCCGTGTCCTTCCCCGGGCGGACCCAGCGGACCGCGGGGTGCTCGCGCGCCGGCGACCGCGCCTCGTCCACCGGCCCGGCGCGGACGACCACCACCTCCACCCCGGCCGCGGCGCACTCGGCGAGCAGCCCCGCCAGCAGCGACTCCAGCTTCGCCGGGTCGCCCTGAGATGTCAGAACCAGGGAGAGGGTCGGCGCGTCCCGCGAAGGGACGGCTCGCCGCTTCCGCGGGTCGTGGGGACTGTCCGCGCTCATCGCACACGCTGGGAGGGCGCGCAGCCGCGCCGTCGTCGGGATGGGTGCCGCTCCGGGGAGCGCCGACCCGGGGCCGGGTCGCCGCTCGGGGGGGGAAGTTCCATGCCATGCCCGACTTTGCCCGGGACGCGTCCGCTCGTGACCGGGGCCGGCAGGCCCGGCCTGGAGATCCCGCGCTCGACCTGGGACGAGCCCGCCCCGCCGTGTTGTGCGAGCGCAACACACGTTTCGCGAACGGATGTGCCAGCATGGCACAGCCGGCTACACCCGCCTACTCCGGCGCGCCGACGGAGTCCGCGAGCAGCCGGAACACCTCGTGGCCGCCGGCGGCGTACACCCGTTCGAAGCGGGCGGGGTTCCGCTCCACCAGGCCGCGCGACAGGTCCTCGCCGGCGCGCAGCGCCACGTACCCGATCCGGGCGCCCTCCATGAACGCCAGCGCCTCCGCGTCGCTCCCGTCCCGCGAAGGGGGCGCGGCCGCACGGCCCGTGAACAGCGCGAGCGAGCGCGGGATCGCGGTCACGAACCGGGCGTCCGGCGGGGTGTGGGCACGCACGTGGCCGTACAGCCCGGCGGCCCCCGGCCCCACGCCGGTGCCCGTCGCGCCCGGGGCCTCCCACGTCCCCAGCCCCACCACGTACGCGGCGGCCACCGGCAGGGCCGCCACCGCAGCGGCGGCGCGAGCGGCGGGCCTTCCGCCGCGCACCAGCCGCTCCGCGCCGGCCACGGCGTACAGCACCCAGAGCGGGAGAACGGGGACGAAGTAGCGGGCCTGCGAGGCCGGCCACAGGAAGACCGCCGCCAGGTAGAAGAGGACGAAGAGCTCCGCCGCCCCCACCCTGCGCAGGCGAGGCGCGATCCCCACTGCCGCGAGCAGCGCCGCGGCCAGCGCCGCCGCCCGCCCGGTCCAGGGCGAGGCCCCGGCGGCCCAGATGTCGGTGACCGCGAAGCCGGTCCGCCGCACGTGCTCCGCGTCCGGGAGCAGCGACGCCGCGCCCCGGGAGGCGGCCAGGTCGCGGAGCTGCCGCAGGTAGCCGGAGCCCTCCGGGGCGAGCGCGAGCGCGGCGGCCAGGAGCACCGCCCCCGCGCCCGCGCAGAGCAGGGCGGCGCGCAGGGGCCGCCGCGAGCGCAGCACCAGGGTCGCCAGCAGCGTGGGGAGCAGCACCACGCCGATGGTGCGGGTGACGGCC
>DATABU010000698.1:0-5949 GCA_036259415.1 Longimicrobiaceae bacterium | reverse complement strand
GCCAGGTCGCCCGAGCGGTAGAGCCGCGCCGCCGGGTCGGCCGAGAAGGGGTCGCGGAGGAAGCGCTCGGCCGTGAGCTCGGGCCGGTTCAGGTAGCCGCGCGCCACCCCCGCGCCGCCCACGAAGAGCTCGCCGGGGACGCCGGGGGGAACGGGCTCCAGCCGCGAATCCAGGACGTAGAGGGAGAGGTCGGGGATCGCCACCCCGATCGGGCTCCCCCCGCGGTCCAGGTCGGCGCGGGTGATCACGCGGTAGGTGACGTGGACCGTGGTCTCGGTGATCCCGTACATGTTCACCAGCCGCGGCCGATCGTCGCCGTGCCGCTCCATCCACGGCCGCAGCGACTGCGGGTCCAGCGCCTCGCCGCCGAAGACGACGCTGCGCAGGCGGAGGGCGGAAGCGTCGACCCCCGAGGCGAGGTCGGCCTGCACCAGCTGCTTGAAGGCGCTGGGCGTCTGGCTCAGCATCGTCACCCCTTCGTCCACCAGCAGCCGGTGGAAGTCCTCGGGCGAGCGGGTGGTGAGGAAGGGGACGACGACGAGGCGGCCGCCGTGGAGGAGCGCGCCCCAGATCTCCCAGACCGAGAAGTCGAAGGCGTACGAGTGGAACATCGTCCACACGTCGTCCGCGGCGAAGCCGAACCACGCGTCGGTGGCGTCGAAGAGCCGCGCCACGTTGGCGTGCGTGACCTGCACCCCCTTCGGCTTCCCCGTCGAGCCGGAGGTGTAGATGACGTACGCCAGCGAATCCGGCCCCGCCTCCACGCCCGGGTTCTCGCCGCTCTCCGCCGCGATCGCCTCCGCGTCGGCGTCGATGCAGAGCGCGGCGCCCGCGAAGGCCGGGAGCTGCGCGACGAGGTGGCTCGCCGTCACCAGCACCGGGATCCCCGCGTCCTCCAGGACGAAGGCGATGCGGTCCGCCGGGTAGGAGGGGTCGAGCGGGACGTATCCTCCGCCCGCCTTGAGCACGGCGAGGAGGGCGACGATCAGCTCGGCCGAGCGCTCCAGCGCGATCCCCACCCGCACCTCGGGGCCCACGCCCAGCGCGCGCAGCCGGTGCGCCAGGCGGTTGGCGCGCTCGTTCAGCTCCCGGTACGTCAGCGTCGTCGCCTCGAAGGTGAGCGCGGGAGAATCCGGCCGCTCCAGCGCCCGCGCCTCGAAGCGCCGGTCGAGGCGCTCCGCGACCGGGAACGACCGGGTGGCGTGGCCCGCCGCCAGGAGCGCCCGCTCCGCCTCGCCCGCGAGCCTCAGCTCGGAAAGGCGCACGTCCGCGTCCCGGGCGACCTCCTCCAGCACCCGCTCCAGGTGGCCCAGCATCCGCCGGATGGTGTCGCGCTCGAAGAGGTCGGTGGCGTAGGTGAGCCCGGCGCGCAGGCCGCCGGGCGTGGCCTCCATGGAGAGGAGGAGGTCGAACTTGGCCTGCGCCTCCGTCCGGGCCGCGCTCACGCGCAGGCCCGGGAGGCTCCACCGGGAGAGCTCGCCGTCCTGCAGGGTGAACGTCACCTGGAAGAGGGGGGAGTGGCTCAAGCTGCGCCCCGGCCGCAGCTCCGCCACCAGCCGGTCGAACGGGACGTCCTGGTGCTCGTAGGCGCCCAGCGTCGCCGCGCGCACCCGCCGCAGCACCTCGCGGAAGGCGGGGTCGCCGCCCAGCTCCGTGCGCAGCACCAGCGTGTTGGCGAAGTAGCCGATCAGCCCCTCGAGCTCGCGGCGGGTGCGTCCCGCGATGGGGCTTCCCACGACGATGTCCTCGCCCGCGCCGTACCGGGAGAGGAGCGCCTGGAAGGCGCCCAGCAGCACCATGAACAGCGTGGCGCCCTCGCCGCGCCCCAGCGCCCGCAGCCGCTCCAGCAGCGCGGCGGGGAGCTCGGCGCGCTCGTGCGCCCCGCGGTGCGTCCGCTCCGCCGGGCGTGGGAAGTCGGTGGGAAGCGCCAGGAGCTCGGGGGCGCCGGCGAGCGTCTCGCGCCAGTACGCGAGGTGCGGCTCCAGCGCGTCTCCCGACAGGTGCCGGCGTTGCCACACGGCGTAGTCGGCGTACTGCACCGCCGGCTCCGGGAGCGGCGACTCCCGCTGTTCGCGGAACGCGCCGTAGAGGACGTTCAGCTCGTGGAGGAGGACGTCCATGCTCCACCCGTCGCTGGCGACGTGGTGCACGCAGAGGAGGAGCACGTGCTCCTCCTCGCCCAGCCGCAGGAGCCGCGCGCGGATGACCGGGCCCGCCGCGAGGTCGAAGGGCCGCGCGGCGTCCTCCGCCGCGCGCCGCCCCGCCTCGGCCTCGCGCTCCGGCTCGTCCAGCCCCGAGAGGTCCTCCAGCGGGACCTCGAAGCCCGCGAACGGGACGATCACCTGCCGCAGCGAGCCCTCCACCTCGCGGAAGACCGTCCGCAGCGCCTCGTGCCGGCGGACGATCCCGGCCAGCGCGCCGCGCAGCGCCTCCACGTCCAGCGCCCCGGCCAGCCGCCGCACCACCGGGACGTTGTAGAGCGCCCCCGCCCCCTCCACCCGGTCCACCAGCCAGAGCCGCTCCTGCGCGAAGGAGAGCGGGAGCGCCCCCGTGCGCTCGACCGGCGCCACCGGCGGCGGCACCGGGAGCTCCGCGCGGCGCATCTCCTCCACGCGCCCGGCCATCTCCGCCACCGTGGGCCCCTCGAAGAGCGCCCGCAGCGGCAGCTCCACGCCGAACACCTCGCGGACGCGCGACACCACCCGCGTGGCCAGGAGCGAGTGCCCGCCCAGGTCGAAGAAGCCGTCCTCCACCCCCACGCGCTCCAGGCGCAGCACCTCCGCCCAGATCCCCGCCAGCACCTCCTCGACGGGGGTGCGCGGCGCCACGTACTTCTCCTCCGCCGACGCGAGCTCCGGCGCCGGCAGCGCCTTGCGGTCCACCTTGCCGTTGGGCGTCAGCGGGAGCGCGTCGAGGAAGACGAACGCGGCCGGGAGCATGTACTCCGGCAGGCTCCCCCGCAGGAACGCGCGCACCTCCTCCGCCTCCACCTCTCCCACCACGTACGCCACCAGCCGCTTTTCCCCCGGCACGTCCTCCCGCACCACCACCCGCGCTTCGCGCACCGCCGGATGCGCCGACAGCGCGCTCTCCACCTCCCCCGGCTCGATCCGGAACCCCCGGATCTTGACCTGCTCGTCCAGGCGCCCCACGAACTCCAGCTTCCTCTCCCCCCGCCACCGCAGCCGGTCGCCGGTGCGGTACATCCGCGCGCCCGGCTCTCCCGAGAACGGGTCGGGGACGAAGCGCTCCGCCGTCAGCCCGGGCCGGTCCAGGTAGCCGCGCGACACGCCCGCGCCGCCCACGTACGCCTCGCCCGGGACGCCCCGCGGCACCGGGTTCAGGGCGCCGTCCAGCAGGTAGATCCGCTGGTTCCCCGTCGCGTGCCCCAGCGGAACCGTCAGCGCGTCCTCCGCGACGTCCTCCACCTCCTCGTACAGGCAGAACGTGGTCGTCTCCGTGGGCCCGTACATGTGCAGCAAGCGCTCCGGCCTCCCGGCCTTCAGCAGCCGCCGCACGCTGTCGGCGTCCACGGCCTGGCCCCCGAAGAGCACCTCGCGCACCGGCGCGAAGATGTCCGGCTCCTCGTGCGAGAGCTGGTTGACCAGCGCGGTCGTCAGGAAGATCGTGGTGACGCGCTCCTCGCGCAGCGTCTCGCGGAGGGCGGAGGGGGAGAGGAGCACGTCCTGGGGGATTCCCACCAGGGTGGCCCCGTTGAGGAAGGCGCCCCAGAGCTCGAAGGTCAGCGCGTCGAAGCCGGCGTTCGACGCCTGCGCGACATGGTCGCCCGGGCGCAGCCGCACGTAATCGGTCTCGACGACGAGCTGGACGACCTGGCGGTGGCCCACCATGACGCCCTTGGGACGGCCGGTGCTGCCGCTGGTGTAGACGATGTACGCCAGGTTCTCGGCCGTCGCCCCGCCGCGAGGCGCTTCGGCCGGCTCCGACGCGATCGCGCCGGCGGCCCGGTCGAGGTGGACGACGTCCAGGCCGCCCGTCTCCACCACCCCGGCCAGGTCGCTGCGGCTGAGCAGCACGCGAACGCCGCTGTCGTCCAGCATCAGGCGCAGCCGTTCGGCCGGAAAGCCCGGGTCCAGCGGCACGTAGCAGCCGCCCGCCTTCAGCACGGCCAGGAGCGAGACGATCAGCTCCACGCCCCGCTCCAGCAGCACGCCCACGCGCGCTTCGGGCCCCACGCCCCGCCGGACGAGGTGGTGCGCCAGCCGGTTGGCGCGCGCGGCCAGCTCCCGGTACGTCAGCTCCGCTCCGTCCCAGACCAGCGCCATGGCGTCGGGCCGCTCCCGCACCTGCGCCTCGAAGAGCTCGTGGATGCACACGCCCCGCGGGTACGGCCGCTCCGTCCGGTTCCACGCCTCCAGGACCAGCGCGCGCTCCGCACGCCCGACCAGCTCCAGCCGCGAAAGGCGCACGTCCGCGTCCGCGGCGACCTGCTCCAGCACCCGTGCCAGGTGGCCGAGCATCCGGACGACCGTGCCGCGCTCGAAGAGGTCCGTGCTGTAGTTCAGTCCGCCACGCAGGCCCTGGGCGGTCGCCTTGAACGTCAGGAAGAGGTCGAACTTGGCGCTCTCGAGCTCCGCTCCGACCTGGCCCGCCTCCACCCCCTGCAGGGCGACTCCCCCGTCCACGGCGTTCTGCAGCGCGAACATCACCTGGAAGAGCGGCGAGTGGCTCAAGCTGCGCTCCGGCCGCAGCTCGGCCACCAGCTTCTCGAAGGGCACCTCCTGGTGCTCGTGCGCGCCGAGCGTCGCCTCCCGCGCCCGCCGCAGCACCTCGCGGAAGCTCGGGTCGCCCGAGAGGTCGGTGCGCAGCACCACGGTGTTGACGAAGAAGCCGATCAGCCCCTCGGCCTCCTTCCGCGTCCGCCCCGCGACCGGGCTGCCCACGACGACGTCCTCGCTCCCGCTGTACTTCGACAGCAGCACCTGGAACGCGCCCAGCAGCACCATGTTCAGCGTCGCGCCCTCGCTCCGCCCCAGCGCCTGCAGCCGCTCCAGCAGCCCGAGGGGAAGCTCGATTTGCTCGCGCGCGCCCCGGGACGTCTGCACCGCCGGGCGCGGATGGTCGGTGGGGAGCTCCAGCAGCTCCGGCGCGCCCGCCAGCCGCTCGCGCCAGTACGCGAGCTGCCGCTCCAGGGCCTCGCCCTCCAGCCGCTCGCGCTGCCACACCGCGTAGTCGGCGTACTGCACCCCCAGCTCCGGGAGCGGCGACTCACGCCCCTCGCGGTACGCCTCGTAGAGCGCCGACAGCTCCCGGTAGAGCACCCCCATGCTCCACCCGTCGCCGACGATGTGGTGCACGGTGAGGAGGAGCACGTGCTCCTCGGCGCCCAGCCGCAGCAGCGCCGCGCGGAAGAGCGGGCCCGCCGAGAGGTCGAACGCCCGCCGCGCCTCCTCGCCCGCGCGCCGCGCGACCGCCGCCTCGCGATCCGCTCCGCTCAGCGCCGACAGGTCCTCCACCGGGAGGGAGAAGGCGCCGAAGGGCGCGATCACCTGCACCGGCGCGCCGTCCGCCTCGGCGAAGACCGTCCGC
The DNA here is from genome assembly GCA_036259415.1 of Longimicrobiaceae bacterium. Taxonomy (GTDB): domain Bacteria; phylum Gemmatimonadota; class Gemmatimonadetes; order Longimicrobiales; family Longimicrobiaceae; genus JAFAYN01. Next base: position 399 of record DATABU010000698.1, on the reverse strand, counting down.
AGCGTCTCGTGGCGCCGGACGATCTCGCCGAGCGCACGCTCCAGCACCGCCTCGTCCAGCGCACCTTCAAGGCGCCATGCCACGGGGATGTTGTAGACGGCGCTTCCCGGCTCCATCCGGTCGATGAACCAGAGCCGCTCCTGCGCGAACGAGAGCGGCAGCCGGCCCTCCCGGGCGGCGGGCTCGATGGGCGGAAGCTCCGACCGGTCCCGCACCAGGTCGCGGGCCCGCGCCATCTTCAGGAGCTCCCGGCGCTGGGCCGGTGTCAGTTCGGTGAGTGTCGCGACGGAGTTCATGACTTCGGAACGCCTGTGGATCGGGTGGGAGTGACGGAGAGCTTCTTCGAGCTGGGCGGGCACTCGCTGCTGGCCACGCGCGTGATCTCGCGGGTGCGGCAGG
>DATABU010000697.1:0-1543 GCA_036259415.1 Longimicrobiaceae bacterium | reverse complement strand
GACGCCACGCAGCTGCAGCTCGGCGGCGATCCGCTCCGCCCGCGCGTCCAGTTCGGCGTAGGTCAGCGACGCCGCGCCGGAGCGGACGGCGACGGCGCCGGGCGCGCGGGCGGCCTGCGCCTCGAACTGCTCCAGCACGGTGGAGTCGGCCAGCAGGTCCTCGCGGGCGGCGCCCCAGGCGGCCAGGGTGCGCAGTTCGGCCTCGGAGGCCAGCGGCAGCTCCCGGACGCAGGCGTCCGGGTCGGCGGCGATCCCGGCCAGCAGCACCTGGAAGTGGTCCAGCATCCGCTCCGCGGTGGCGGCGTCGAAGAGCGCGGTGCGGAACACGAGCGTCCCGGCCAGCGCCTCGCCGTCCTCGGCCACCTGCAGCTCCAGGTCGAACTTGGCGACCTCCCCGGCGGGCGCCAGCGGCTCCATCTCAAGCGCACCCAGGCGCAGCTCGCCGCCGTCCAGGTTCTGGAGCGCGAACATCGTCTGGAAGAGCGGCGCGTGCGTCAGGCTCCGCTCCGGGGCCAGCTCCTCCACCAGGCGCTCGAAGGGGACCTCCTGGTGGGCGAAGGCGCCCAGCGTGGCGTCTCGGACGCGGCCCAGGAGCGTGCGGAAGCCGGGGTCGCCGGAGAGGTCGGCCCGCAGGACGAGCGTGTTGACGAAGAAGCCGATCAGCCCCTCCAGCTCGGCCCGCGTCCGCCCGGCGACCGGGGTGCCGACGCTCACGTCCTCCTGCCCGGACCAGCGCGCCAGGACGGTCTGCCAGGCGGCCAGGAGCGCCATGAACAGCGTCGCCCCCTCGCGGCGCGCCAGCTCGCGGACTTCCCGCGAGGTCGCGGCGGGGAGTCGGAACGCGCGGCTCGCGCCGCGGGGGTCCTGGAGCGGGGTGCGGGGCCGGTCGGTCGGGAGCTCCAGGAGCGGCGGGGCGCCGCGCAGCCGGTCGGCCCACCAGGCGAGCTGCCGCTCCAGCGTCTCCCCCGACAGGTGCTCGCGCTGCCAGACGGCGTAGTCCGCGTACTGCACCGGCAGCTCCGCCAGCTCGGGCCCGCGTCCAGCGGTGAGCGCGTCGTAGACCTCGGACAGCTCGGCCACCAGCACGCCCATGCTCCATCCGTCGGAGACGACGTGGTGCAGGCCGACGAGCAGCCCCCACTCCTCCTCGTCCAGGCGGAGGAGCGTGGTGCGGAACAGCGGCCCCTCCGCCAGGTCGAAGGGACGCAGCGACTCCCGCAGCGCGAGATCCGCCGCGGCTTCCTCCCGGGCCGACCGCGGCAGCCCGCGGAGGTCGGCCACCCGGAGCGCCGCCGCTCCCGCCTCGCGGACGACCTGCACCGGCTGGCCCCCGCGCACTGCGAAGACGGTCCGCAGCGACTCGTGGCGGCGGACCAGCGCGTCCAGGCTCCGCCGCAGCACCCCGGCGTCCAGCCGGCCGCGGAGGCGCAGCGCGACCGCCATGTTGTAGGCCGGGCTCTCCGGCTCCAGCTGGTGGACGAGCCAGAGCCTCTGCTGCGCGAACGAGACCGGCAGCGGCTCCCCGTCGCGCGGCAGCGGGACG
>DATABU010000696.1:0-3148 GCA_036259415.1 Longimicrobiaceae bacterium | reverse complement strand
CGACGACGCCGCGCTGGCGGCCGACGTGCTGGCGGCGGCAGACCTGCAGGGGATCGACACGCACGGGGTCGCCCGGCTCCCGCAGTACTTCGAGATGTTCGAGCTGGGGCGCATCAACCCCCGTCCGGAGATCCGCATCGTCCGCGAGGCGCCGGCGACCGCGACAGTGGACGGCGACAACGGGCTGGGGCTGGTCGTCGGCCCGAAGGCCAACCGGATGGCGATGGAGAAGGCGGAGGCCGTGGGGACCGGCTGGGTGGCGGTGCGCAACAGCAACCACTTCGGCGCCGGCGCGTACTATCCACTCCAGGGGCTCCCGCGCGAGCTGATCGTGTGGGCGATGACCAACTCGCCGCCGCAGGTGGCGCCGCTCTGGGGCGCGGAGAAGATGCTGGGGACCAACCCTCTGGCGATCGCCTTTCCCGGGCTGGAGGAGCCGCCGGTGGTGATCGACTTCACCGCCAGCGCCGTCGCCTTCGGGAAGGTCGAGGACGCCGCCCGGCGGGGCAAGCCGATCCCGGAGGGGTGCGCCATCGACCGCCACGGCCGGCCCACCACCGATCCCAACGAGATGCTGGACGGGGGCGCCCTCCTCCCGCTGGGCGGCGACCTCGAGCGCGGGGGACACAAGGGCTACTGCCTGGCGGCGATGATCGACCTCCTCTCCGGTGCGCTCTCGGGGGGCAGCTGGGGCCCGTTCGCGCCGCCGTTCCCGGCGCACCTTCCTCCCCCGGCGCGGTCGGTGGGCGAGGGGGTGGGGCACCTGTTCGGCGCCTTCCGGATCTCCGCCTTCATCGACCCGCTGGAGTTCCGCCGGCAGGTGGACGACTGGGTGCGCACGATGCGGGCGACCCGCCCGGCCGAGGGTACCAGCGGTCCGCTGATCCCCGGCGACCCCAACCGCCGGGCCGAGGAGACGCGGCGTGTGCGCGGCGTCCCGGTCATCGGGCCCGTGATGAGCAAGCTCCGCGAGCTCTCGCGCTCCACGGGCGTCCCCCTCGACTGAAGCGCTCCAGAAGGCGGTGGGAGAGGCGAGCGCCCGGTGCGGCGCTGGAAGTGCGCGGCGTGTGTATGGGTGTGGGTTCGGTCTCGTATGAATGAGACAGGGCGGTACGGAGACAACAAAGCGGAGCCGGGGGTTATCCCGGCTCCGCTTTCCTGTTCCTGGGCGGAAGCGCTGGAGAAGAAACATCCACCCGCGCATCGCCAGAGCCACGCGCGGGTCTCGTCCTCTCGACGCGCGTGGCTCCGTTTTCAGCCGGGAGAACGGTACCGGGCCATGGCGGCCTGGATGGCGGCGGCGACTTCGCGCACATTCGGCTCGTTGACCATGGTGAGGTGCGTGCCCGGGACGACCACCACCTCCAGCTCGCCGGTGACGAGCGGCTTCCACAGCTCGGGCAGCCCGGCATTCTCCCACCCCTCGCCGCGGCCCAGCTCCGCGCAGAAGAGGGTCACGCGGCCGGGGTAGGGAGCCAGGGGATGGCGGCGCGTCGCGACCACGTTGGCGCGGAAGACCTCCACCACCGGCTTGAGCCCGTCCAGCTCCTGCACCCGCGACTCGGCGCCATGCGCCCCCAGCCACCGCGCCAGGTACGGAAGACGGTCGTCGATGGAGAGCGCGCGAATCTCGACCTCCAGCGCGTCCAGCTCGGCGGGCTCGGCGCTGGAGAGGCCGGCGGCCAGGCGCCGGTACAGGTGCACGGGGTCCGGGATGGGCTGCTCGGCGTTGGGCGGCCTGGAGTCCAGCAGCCCCACCAGCGCCACCTCGTGTCCCGCCGCTCGCAGCCGGTGCGCCATCTCCATCGCGATCACACCGCCCGCCGACCACCCGGCCAGGTAGTACGGCCCCTGCGGCTGCAGCCGCAGCACCTCTTCCAGGTAGCGCTGGGCCATCAGGTCCACCGTGCGCAGCGGCTCGGCACCGTCCATCACGCCGGCGGCCTGGATGGCGTACACCGGCCGGTCGGGCTCCAGATGCCGCGCCAGGTCGGCGTACTTGAAGACGATGCCACCCGCCGGGTGCACGACGAAGATGGGCGGCAGCGCGCCTGTCTCCCCTCCCATGGGGACCAGGTGCACGAAGCCGCGGCCCTCGCCGGTGTCGTCCACCTTCGCCGAGAGCGCGGCAGGGGTGGGGGCGGCGAAGAGCACCGGGAGCGCGAGTGTGCGCCCCAGCCGCTTCTTCACCTGCGCCAGGAGGCGCACCCCCAGGAGCGAGTGCCCGCCCAGATCGAAGAAGTCGTCGTGCAGCTCCACCTCTTCGTCCAGCATCTCGCGCCAGATCGCCAGCATCTCCCGCTCGGTCTCCGTCAGCGGCGCCCCGGCGTCCGGGGCCGGCGCCGCCGGCCCCGTCCGTGCCTCCGGCTCCCGCGTGGAGGACAGGGCGGCGATGGAGCCGTCCGGAAGGTACCGGCCGCGCTCGCCGGTGGCGGCCCACCGGCCGTCGCGGCGCTCCCACACCTCGCCGGGCTCGCCCACGCCGGCGGGGAGGCCGGCCGCGGTGCGGAGCTCGCGGTGCGCGCCGGAAGGTGCGCGGCCGTCCGCCAGGACGAAGCGGCTCAACCGAAGGTCGGGGTCCTCCAGCGCCTGTTGCAGCACGGCCACGAGCTGCGCCAGCAGGGCCGCCACCCGCCCGGCGTCGAAGAGGTCGGAGTTGTAGACCAGGTGCAGGCCGATCCCTTCCGGTCGCTCGCCCGCGTACAGGGTGAGGTCGAACTTGGCTCCCATCACACTGGCGCCGGGATCGACCCTGTGCACCCGCAGCCCGGCGAAGCCGGACGGGACGTCCGCCGCCGCCGTCACTTCGCCGGCGCCGGCGAAGTTGGCCAGGTTGAGCATCACCTGGAACACCGGAGTGCGGTCCCGGGCGCGCTCGGGCTGGATCTCCTCCAGCACCGCCTCGAAGGGGGCATCCTGGTGGGCGTACCCGTCCAGCGTGGTCTCGCGGACGCGGCGCAGCAGCTCGCGGAAGGCGGGGTCGCCCGCCAGGCTCACCCGCAGCGCCAGCGAGTTGAGGAAGAGCCCCACCACGCGATCGGTTTCGGCGCGGGTGCGGCCGGCGATGGGGGTGCCCACCACCACGTCCTCCTGTCCGGACTGGCGCGAGAGCACCAGGTCCAGGGCGGCCAGGAGGACCATGAAGAGG
>DATABU010000695.1:0-4805 GCA_036259415.1 Longimicrobiaceae bacterium | reverse complement strand
GCCTGGAGGTAGCCGGCGTCGAGCGGCCCACGCGGGGCTTGACCCGCTCGTTATCATGTAACATCATTGGTTACATGATAACGAGCGAACGCCTCCCCGCCGCGCTGCACGTGCTGCTGCACATGGCCGAGCACCCGGAGCGGCCCATGACCTCCGCGGAGATGGCCGCGTGTGCCCGCACCAACCCCGTGGTGATCCGCCGCACCTTCGCCGGACTGCGGGAGGCCGGCATCGTGAGCGCGGCCAGGGGGCACGGCGGGGGATGGCGCCTGGCGCGGCCCGCGACGTCGGTGAGCATCGCCGAGATCCAGCGGGCGCTCGGCGAGCGGGTCGTCTCCCTCGCCCCGGCGGAGGACCCGCCGCGCTGCCTGCTGCTCCGGTCGGTGGTCCGCTCGCTCGACGCGGCGCTGCGGGAGGCCGAGCAGGTGCTCGACCGCCGCCTTTCCACCCTCACACTGGCGGACCTCGCCGCGGACGTAGCCCGCCCGCAGGCCGGCCCCGGAGGCGCACCCCATGTATGACGCGATCGTAGTCGGCGGCAGCTTCGCGGGCCTGTCCGCCGCCATGCAGCTCGCCCGTGCCCGGCGGCGGGTGCTGGTGGTCGACTCGGGGCTCCCCCGCAACCGCTTCGCCGAGGCGTCCCACGGCTTCTTCGGCCAGGACGGCAGGGCGCCGTACGAGCTCCTGCGGGACGCGGCCGGGCAGGTCGCCGCCTACCCGACCGTCGCGTTCGTCCGGGGAGAGGCGACCGATGCGGGCCGGGTGGAGGGCGGCTTCACGGTCGCGCTGGACGACGGGCGGGAGGAGCGGGCCGCGCGCCTGGTGCTCGCCACCGGCGTCCGCGACGAGCTGCCCCCGATCCCGGGGCTGCGGGAGCGCTGGGGACGCACCGTCCTGCACTGCCCCTACTGCCACGGCTACGAGGTGGCCGGCCGCGCCCTGGGCGTCCTGGCCAGCCACCCGCACTCGCTGCACCAGGCCGCGCTGATCCCGGACTGGGGCCCGACGACGCTGTTCACGCAGGGGCTCCACGAGCCCGACGCGGAGCAGGCGGCGCTGCTGGCCGGCCGCGGCGTCCGGGTGGAGCGCACCCCTGTCGTGGAGCTGCTGGGGGCTGCGCCCGGCCTGGAGGCCGTCCGGCTCGCGGACGGGCGGACGGTCCCGCTGCACGCCGTCTTCACGGCGCCGGCCGTGCACATGGCCAGCCCGCTCGCGGAGCGGCTCGGCTGCGCGCTGGAGCAGGGGCCGCTGGGGCCGTACGTCCGGGTGGACGACCGGAAGCAGACCACCGTCCCCGGGGTCTACGCCGCCGGCGACGCGGCGAGCCCGGTGCACAACGCGACGCTGGCGGCGGCCGGCGGCGTGCTCGCGGGCGTGGGGGCGCACCAGTCGCTCGCGATGGAGGCCGCCCGGCCCGCGCCGCCGCTCCACGCCGTCCCGATCCAGCCCGAGCCCGCGTGAGCCACGCCGCGGACCGCGTTCCGTCTCCCGGGGCGGCGCCGCCGCCGGTCATCCGGACCGCGCGGCTGGCCCTCCGCCGGCTCTCGCTTGCGGACGCGGAGTTCATCCTGGAGCTGGTGAACGACCCCGACTGGCTCCGCAACATCGGCGATCGGGGCGTGCGGACCCTGGAGGACGCCCGCGGCTACCTCCTGCGCGGGCCCATGGCCATGTACGAGCAGCTCGGCTACGGGCTCTGGCGGGTGGAGCTGCGGGACGACGGGGAGCCCATCGGGATCTGCGGGCTGGTCAGGCGCGACGCCCTGCCCGACGTGGACGTGGGCTTCGCCTTCCTCCCGCGGTTCCGCGCCCGGGGCTACGCGTACGAGGCCGCTGCGGCTACCGTGGAGTACGCCGAGCGGGCGCTCGGGCTGTCGCGGGTGGTGGCGGTCGTCTCCCCCGGGAACGACGCTTCCATCCGCCTCCTGGAGAAGCTCGGCATGCGGCGGGAGCGGGCGGTCCGGCTCGGACCCGGAGCCGACGAGGTGCTCCTCTACGCTCCCGCCGGGCCGGCAGCCGCGGGGCGGACGACAACCTGATCACGGGAGGGGCGCGATGGCCAGGGTGATGAGAGTGGAGAAGCAGAGCTGGGACGTGGAGGGCTTCGGCTTCCGGGTGGAGTTGCTCGACTGCGACGGCAGCTCCGCGCGCGGCAACACCCGCCCGGGCACCGTGCGCGACACCTGCCTGGACGGTGACGAGTGAGCCGCCCCGTCCGCGTCGCCGCGACGGACGAGGAAGTGCTGCGCTGCTTCCCCGTCCTCCTGGAGCTGCGCCCGCACCTCCTGCGCGACGAGTTCCTCCCGCGCATCCGCCGCATGCAGGAGGAGGGGTTCCTGCTGGCCTTCCTGGAGGAGGAGGGGGAGGTGCGCGCGGTGGCCGGGTACCGGTACATGGACCTGCTCTTCTCCGGGCGGACGCTCTACGTGGACGACCTGGTCACCGACCCGCGCCAGCGCTCCCGCGGACACGGGGAGGCGCTCCTGGGGTGGCTGCGGGAGCAGGCGCGCGAACGGGGGTGCGCGACGCTGACGCTGGACTCCGGCGTGCAGCGCGCCGAGGCGCACCGCTTCTACTTCCGGCAGCGGATGAGCATCCAGGGCTACCACTTCTCGCTCCCGCTGGAGCCGCCCGGGGACTGACCGGTCCGCGCCCGTGCCCCGGAACCTCTACGACCGGATCGGCGCCGGCTACTCGGACCACCGGCGCGCCGACCCCCGGGTCGCCGCGGCGGTCGCGGCCGCACTGGGGCCCGCGCGCTCCGGGCGCCGCCCCGGCGGTGCGCGCCTCCGCGGACCACCTCCCCTTCCCGGACCCGGGCTTCTGGCGGGTGCGGGACTACTTCCCCGACGTCCTCGCCACCGACCGGCGGATCTTCCCCCCGCACCGCGGCACCGCGGAGGTGCTGGGCCCGCTGGAGGTGCGCCCGGTCTCCGTCCCGGCGGACTGCACCGACGGGTTCCTGGGGGCCTACTGGCGCCGCCCGGAGCGGTACCTGCGCGGGCCGCAACGGCTCCCTGCGGGCGCTCCCCGAGCTGGACGTCGGCTACCGCGTCGTCGTCGCCGGGGCCTGACGCCCGACGACCGGGTTGCGCGCTCCCGGCGCGTCTCTGATCTTGCGGAGACGGCGTCCGTCGTCCCCGCCTCTTCCCGGAGAAACGATGAGCGAAGCAGCAGACGACCGGGTGCAGGGCATCCGCGCGCAGGCGGCGGCCGAGGAGCGCGCCGCCATCCTGGAGATCGTGGAGCGCTACGCGCGGCTGCTCTCCCACGGCCACGGCGCCACCGGCGCGCAGGTCGTCCAGCAGATCCTGGAGGAGATCTACCGCCGCGAGCACCCCGGGAGCGCCGGCGCGCAGGGTGGATCCTGAAAGCGAGAGCTCCAGCGCCTCGCCGGCTGGACCCCGTGCGTACGCACCTCCTCCTCGCCGCGGTCCTGCTGCTCGGGCCCGCCGCCCTGTCCGCGCAGGCCGCTCCGCCAGCCCGGGTGGCGCGGGACTTCTTCCGCCTGCTGGAGCAGGAGCGCTGGAGCGAGGCCGCCGCCCTGGTGCACCCCGATCGTGCCGCCGGCGAGAAGCGGAGCCGGGTGCGGCTCCTCTCGGAGATTGAGGAGCGGCAGGCGCGGCCGTTCGACCCGCGCACGATGGACCCCGCGATGCCGGAGCCGGTCGCGCGGTACCTCGCGCGGAGGGACTCGCTCGCGAGGACGCACTTCGACCCGGTCGCGGACGAATTCGCCCGGGTCCGCTCCGTCGAGGAGATGCGCGCCCTCCCGGCCGCCGAGCTGATGGCCCGCCACCTGGAGGCGCTGGACGGCCGCGCCGGCTGCGCGGAGCTGACCGGCCGGAGCTACCCGGAGCCGCTCGTCACGCGCACGGTGCTCGGCGAGGTGGCCGAGGGCGAGTGGGTGCACGTCGTCTTCCGGGAGCACCACACGAACCTGCGGCGGAGCGCGCCGGGGATCTACGCGCGGGAGGTGAAGGTGCTGCCGCTGCGGAGGTCGCCGGAGGGGTGGCGGATCGCGGACGTGGGCCCGGTCCGGGCGGGGGCGGTCTGCGACCCCGTCGAGGTCGCCGCCCCGCCGCAGACCTGACACGAGATCCGAGCATACGGCCCCCCCCGCGGGCGGCGCATCATGGTGGGGTCGACCCACCCGCGCCCGGGACCGGCCGCGCCAGCGTCATGTGGTAGACGGGCTGGCGGTTCTCCATCATCACGTGCAGCACGCCCGCGTCCCGCAGCTCGGCGATGGCGCGCCCCAGCTCGGCCTGCAGCGCCCGCGAGTGCTCCTTCCCCACCTCCTCCAGCGGACCGGCCCGCAGCTCCCGGCCATCGGGCGCCGTGTCCGCCGGCACGGCGAAGCGCTCGTGCGACACGTCCACCGTGGTGCCGAACTCGTGCGCGCTGGTGGTGCGCGCCGCGTAGGAGTTGGTCTTCCGCAGCTCCGCCTGCGTGGCCGGCGTCCGCAGCGCCGAGGTGACCTTCATGCGGTAGCGCGGCAGCCCCAGGCTGTCCAGCCGGGCGTGGAAGCGCCGGCCCAGCAGCACGAGCATGGCGCGCGCGTCCGGCGTCACGTACGGGTCGGAGTGCTCCATCTCGCGCAGCACCCAGTACGGGGTGCTGTCGCCCAGGGCCACCAGCCGGCCCTCGCGCAGCAGCCGCTCTACCTGCGCCGGGCCAGCGGCGCGCACCCCCAGGCGGCCCGCCGAGGCCACCTGCTCGGCGTTGCGGTCCTGGCGGAGCTCCGCCACCTCCCGGGCGCCCAGCCCGGCGACGCGCCCGAACGCCGCCCGCGCCGAGTCAGC
>DATABU010000694.1:0-10392 GCA_036259415.1 Longimicrobiaceae bacterium | reverse complement strand
CGGCACTGCAATGTTGGTTCCCGGGAGAGTGCTACATACGGGGGACGGCTTTTACGGCGAGGTCGGGCGTGCCCCCGGCTGCGCCGGGGTCGGGCTGCGGCTCCGTAGGGCAGCAAACGACGCTGCCCAACGGAGGCGAGCCCCACGATACAACTGTGGCGCTACGCAGCGCCGCTTCGCGCTCGCATCCCTCACGCGGGCGCCGGAGCATGCCCCGGCTCTGCACAAAAAACCCTCTCCCCAGAATTGGGAGAGGGTGGCGGGCATCCAGTGAGCCGGGTGGGGGCCCGCCGGGCTGCCGTCCTACCCGGCCGGCGTCCCAGGATGGACCTCGGCGGGCGCGGCGCCGACGCTGCGCCGGCCGGGGCGGGCCAGGCCCTCCCAGCCGCAGCGGGGGCACCAGCGGCGCTGGAGCTGGCCGAAGAGGAACAGGGAGGCGGCTCGTCCCGCCGGGCCCATGCGCAGCAGGAGGGTGTCGCCGTCGCACTCGTTGCAGCGGGGGTCGGCGGGGAGGAGCAGGTAGATCATCACCACCGCGAGGACGAGCTTGGCCCCGAACGCGACGAAGAGGAAGAGCAGGTAGTGCAGCATACGGCGACCGCTCGTCGGGGGTCAGGCTCCGGGGGTGGACAGGGCCGACGCAGGGCGCGGGCCAGCCGCGGCGGAGTCGGCGCGGCAGCCGGCGAGCCCCAGGGCGCGGGCCGCGTCGATCAGGCCCACGTGGGTGAACGCCTGGGGGAAGTTCCCCAGGAACGCGCCCGTCGCCGGGTCGACCTCCTCGGCGAAGAGCCCCACGTCGTTGGCGCGGGCGGCCATCCCCGAGAAGACCTCGCGCGCCTCCTCCCGCCGGCCGCAGAGGGCGAGGGCGTGCGCCAGCCAGAAGGTGCAGATCCCGAACGCCCCCTCCCCGCCGCCCACCCCGTCCGGGGTCTCCCCGGCGGGGTAGCGGAAGACCAGCCCCTCCCTCGTGAGAGTACGCAGCACCGCGTCCACGGTTCCGTGCACCCGGGGGTCGTCCGGCGGGAGGAAGCCCACGATGGGGAGGAGCAGCGCGGAGGCGTCCAGCGTCGGCGAGCCGAAGCTCTGCGTGAAGGCGCCCTGCCCCGGGTCGTACCCATCGCGGAGCACCGCCTCGCGGACGGCGTCCCGCTCCGCCGCCCAGCGCGCCGCGTCCCCCGGGAGCCCGAGCGTCTCCGCCAGGACGAGCGCGCGGTCCAGCGCCACCCAGCACATCACCTTGGAGTAGGTGAAGTGCCGCTCCGGGCCGCGCACCTCCCAGATCCCCCGGTCGGGGATGCGCCAGATGGAGCAGACGTAGTCCGCCACCGCGCCGAGCCAGGCCCGGCGCTCCGGCGTGGGCGGCGCGCCGATGCGCGCCAGCTCCCGAGCCGCCTCCAGCAGCTCGCCGTAGATGTCCAGCTGCCGCTGCAGCGCGGCCCCGTTGCCGATGCGCACCGGCGACGAGCCGCGGTAGCCGTCCAGGTGCCCCAGGGTGTACTCGGTGAGCCGCGTCTCGCCACGCAGGCCGTACACCACCTGGATGCGGGCCGGGTCGCGGTGCTGGGCCGCCGCGCGCTCCAGGAAGTCCAGGAACTCGCGGGCGTCGCGGTCGTGCCCCAGCGCCAGCAGCGCCCGGGCGATCATGCTGGAGTCGCGCACCCAGCAGAAGCGGTAGTCCCAGTTGCGCACCCCGCCGAGCTCCTCCGGGAGCGAGGTGGTGGGCGCAGCCGCGATGGCGCCGCTCCCCTCGTTGGTGAGCAGCTTCAGCACCATCCCCGAGCGCAGCACCAGCTCCGTCCACTCCTCCGCGCCGGGCGGCACGGTGCAGCTCGCCGCCCACCCCGCCCACCAGGCCAGCGTCCGCTCCAGGTGGTGCTCCGCGGTCCAGGCCACCGGGTCGGGGTCGGCGCCGCCCCAGGCGCACGCCAGGTTGAACCCCTCCCCCGCGCGGAGCCGCACCCGCGCCCGCAGCGAGGCCCCGTGCAGCGGCAGCGGGACGCCCTCGGGGAAGCCCGCCAGCGCCAGCTCGTACTTCGGCGAGCGCGCGAACACCACCCGTCCCTCGCGGCTCAGGACCACGTCCTCGCGGGCGTAGTTGGGACGCGGGGTCCACTCCACGTCCACCTCCGCCTCCCCCTCCGTGCAGCGGACGTGGCGGACGATGCAGTGCGACGACTCGCTCTGGCGGTCGGCGCTCGCGCCCGCGCGGATGGGGAGGAAGTCGGTGAGCCGGAGGACGCCGCCCGCGCCGCGGAACTCGGTGCGCAGCACGGCCGAGAAGCCCAGGTAGCCCCGGGACACCGTCGCCTCTCCGGCCGGCGCGATGCGCCACCGCCCCCCGCGACGCGCGTCCAGCAGCGCGGCGAAGACGCTGGGGCTCTCCAGGCGCGGGAGGCAGCACCAGTCGATGGAGCCGTCCCGGGACACCAGCGCGCAGGTGTGCCGGTTGCCCACCAGGGCGTAGTCGGAGATGGGGCGGTACGCGCCGTCCGGCGGGCTCGGGATCATGCCGCCCGCCCGGGCAAGAACCGCTCCTTGTGGGGAGACGGAGGGGAGAACGGGCCGCGGCGGAGCGGTGGACGCCCCGGCGCGCGGGCCTCAGCGGCGGACGGTGGTCACTCCCAGCGCGCCCCCCTGCCCCCGGCGAGCGCCGGCGCGGCCGGCCGCGCGTTCCACGCCGCGCGCAGCTCGTCGGCGTAGCAGGCGAGCAGGTACTCGGTCCTCGGCATCACCCGGCACCCGTCGTTGCCGCAGGCGATGCGGACGCTCTCGCCCAGCCACGGGTCCCGCTCCAGCCTCGCCCCGCCCCCGCAGAAGGGGCACGGGTGCAGCTGGCCCAAGGCGGACCGGGGCGGGTTCTCCGTGCTCTCCTGGATCATGGACCCGTTCGGTGAATTGGGGTGGGGGTGCCGCTAGCGGCGCGGGGAGACGAGGGCCCGGAGCCGGGGGTCGAGCAGCCAGAGCGCTCCCCAGACCAGCACGCCGAACACCACGGGGAAGACGAACGGCATCCCCAGCCGGACGTGGCCGGCCGTCGCGCCTCCGAGGTAGCCCGTCAGCAGCACCGCGCCGAGGACGGCCGTGCGCGGGACCAGGTACAGCACGGTGCTCGCGATCAGGGTGATGCCGATCCAGGGGGCATGGCTCTCCGGGTACCCGAACTGGACCGTCCCCTCCACGTACGGGGCGAACCCCGCGAGCCTCGCCCCGCCGTCGAAGAGCAGGAACGCCGCGAGGAGCCCCGTGAGGACCCGCCCGGTCCGGAGCATCGACCCTGCCGTCTCGTGGGAAGCCGGCCTTGCGATGCCGGCGCCCGCCGACGCTTGGCCCTTCGTGGCTGCAGTCTGCATGTGCGATCCTCGACGGTTCGGGTGGCAGCCGGCTCCCGGAGCGGGACGGTCCGGCTGACAAGGCGTCGAACGGGGGTCCGCGGATTCGACAGGCCGGCTGGACTAGCCCGCCTCGCTCCGGGGCGGGCCGGCCGCGGCGGCCACGGCGGCGTCGAAGCGGAGCTTCAGCTCGGCGGCCGCCTCCGCCCCCAGGGCGGCGACCACCCGCCCGTGCGCCTGAGTCCAGAGGGGAAGCGCCTCCGCCACCATCCGCTCCCCCGCGGGCGTGAGCCGCGCCACCCGCGCGCGCCGGTCGGCCGGGGACCGCTCGATCCGCACGAGGCCGCCCTTCTCCAGCGGCCGCAGGTTGCGGGAGAGGGTCGTGCCGTCCATCGCCAGGACGTCGGCCAGCCGGCGCAGGGTCCCGCCGCGCCCGGCCATCATGGCGACGGCGTTCAGCAGCGTGAGCTGCGTCGCCTGGATCCCCAGCGGCCGGAGCGCCTCGTCGTACATCCGCGTCAGCGCCCGGGACACCCGCCGGGCCCGGAAGCAGAGGCAGTCGGCGGCCATGGCCTGCGCGGCGGTGAGGTGCTCGCTCATGATCCATGTATATGCAGGTTTGTCCCGGACCGCAAGGATCCCGAAGATCGGACCCCGCCCTCCCGTCTTGCCGTGAGCGCGAGCCCCGCGTTACCGTGTGCACCGACGTTCCGCCACCTCCCACACGGGCCCCGCCGGCCCGGACACCCGCACCGACCGACCATGCAGACCACTCCCGCCGCGCGGCGCCTCGCCCTCGCCGCGATCCTGTCGCTCGCGCCGGCCGCGCTCCCCGCGCAGCAGGCGGCGCCCCCGCCGGGGCTGGACCAGGAGGTCGCCCGCGCCATGCGGGAGTTCCAGGTCCCGGGGCTCGCCATCGGCATAGTCAAGGACGGCCGGGTGGTGCTCACCCGGGGCTACGGCGTCCGAAGGATGGGCGACACGGCGAGCGTCACCCCGAACACGCTCTTCCAGATCGCCTCCAACACCAAGGCGTTCACCGCCGCCGCCCTGGCGATGCTGGCCGACTCCGGCAGGGTGTCGTGGGACGACCGGGTGATCGAGCACCTCCCCTGGTTCCGCCTGGCCGACCCGTACGTCACCCGCGAGCTGACCGTCCGCGACCTGATGTCGCACCGGAGCGGGCTGGGGCTGGGCGCGGGCGACCTGATCTGGTACCGCTCCACCTACACCCCGCGCGAAGTGCTGGAGCGCGTGGCCGCCGTGCGGCCGGCCAGCAGCCTGCGCACCACCTACGCGTACCAGAACATCCCCTGGCTGGCCGCCGGCGAGGTGGTCGCCACCGTCGCGGGTGAGCCGTGGGAAGCCTTCCTGCGCCGGCGCATCTTCGCGCCGCTGGGGATGACCTCCACGCTGGCCTTCGCGCGCGACCTGCCCGCGGAAGGCGACGTGGCCTTCCCGCATTCGCGCTTCCAGGGGCCGCTGCGGGTGGTGCCGCGCGACAACATGGACAACGCGGCGCCCGCCGGCTCGCTGGCCAGCAACGTGGTGGACCTGGCGAAGTGGATGACGGTGCAGCTCGACTCCGGCCGCGTGGCCGACGGCCGCCGCCTGTGGAGCGCCCAGCGCACCCGGGAGATGTGGAGCGGGCAGACCGTCATCCCCATCGGCCAGCCGGCGCCGGGGCTGGAGGCGTACACCCCCGACTTCGCGCAGTACGGGCTGGGCTGGTCGCTGCGCGACTACCGCGGCCGCAAGGTGGCCACCCACACCGGCGGCCTGTCGGGGATGACCTCGCGCACGCTGCTGGTGCCGGACGAGAAGCTCGGCATCGTCATCCTCACCAACACCGAGAGCTCTGCGCACACGGCGCTCGCCTGGTGGATCATGGACCGCTACCTGGGCGCGCCCCAGACCGACTGGACCGCCGCCTTCGCCGCCTCGGCCCGGCGCGCCGAGGAGCGCGCCGCCGAGACCGAGCGCAGGCAGGCCGCCGAGCGCGTGCGCGGCACCCGGCCCTCGCTCCCCCTGGAGCAGTACGCCGGCCCCTACACCGACCCGGTCTACGGCGACGCCTCCGTCGCGCGGGAGGGCGGGAAGCTGGTCCTCCGCTTCGGGGCCTCCCCCGCCTTCGTGGCCGACCTGGAGCACTGGCACCACGACACCTTCGTCGCCCGCTGGCGGGAGCGGACCGTCGCCGACGCCTGGGTCACATTCACGCTCGACCCGGCCGGGAAGGTAGGCTCGTTCGCCATGGAGTCCATCTCCCCGCTGGCCGACTTCAGCTTCGACTTCCAGAACCTGGAGTTCGTCCCCGCGAAGCAGCGGTAGCCTCGTCGCTCATGCCGGATCGGGGTGCCACGGGGTTGAACGGCAACTGCTGGGTTGGGCGTGCCCCTCGCTGGCGCTCGGGTCGGGCTGCGGCTCCGCAGGGCAGCAAACTACGCTGCCCTACGGAGGCGAGCCCCGACGATACCACTGTCGGGTCTCGCCGCTTCGCGCTCGCATCCCTCACGCAGGCTCCCAGCCGACCTCGTATCACTCCTCCCAACCCGCCGCGTCCCCCACCCGGATCGTCCCGGAGTCCAGCACCTCCGCGAAGGCGCCCCCGCCCCACGCCGGGTACATCGCCGCCTTCAGCCCGGGGTGCACCTCCTCCATCCGCTCGCACGGCTTGGTCTCGCCCCAGATCCGCAGCCGGACGCCGCCGACGCGCAGCACCCGCCCGCGCGTCCCCTCCAGCCGCACCCCGCGGAGCAGCAGGTTCGCCCGCCGCGCCGAGGGCGGCGCGTCCCCGCCCACCTGCTCCATCAGCGACCGCCAGACCTCCTCCTCGATCAGTGTCACCTGGCGGCGGCGCCCCTGGTCGGCGTTGCCGACGATCCCCCGCCCCGCCACCAGCTCGGCGTACTCCGCGGGGTCCATGGGTCCGCGGTGCGCGCGCTTGACCCAGATGGCCGCCAGCTCTCCGTTCGACATGGCTCTCTTCTCCTGGGGCCCATCACGAGCGCCGCCGGTGCCATCGTCCCGCGCGCGCCGAGGCACGGTCCCTCTGACAGCCGCCTCTCAGCGGTGTCGCCCGGCAGCATCATCCAGGCCCGGCAGGTCCCACGGAAGTGCCGTGCACAGGCGCATGATTTGCGTCAGTAATCTTCGGCAGCTGGCAGGTGCCTCGGAAACCTTTGGAGGGAGCTTCACCATGACTCGACAGGCGATCGGACGGGCGGCGTTCTCGGCGGCGGTGGCCTTGTCGCTCGGGCTCGGGGTGCGCGCCGCGTCGGCGGAGCCGGCCACGGCGAGCGCGGCGGCCCGCTGCACCAAAGCCACCGACTGCTTCAGCTACTGCCAGACCTACGGCGCCCCGGGATCGAGCCCGCGCTGCTACGCGGGCCGGTGCGAATGCATCCTCCTGTAGCGAGGAGGCGCGACCACCCTCGCTTCGGCCCGGCGGGAGCCATCGCCGCATCCGGCGGCTGAACCGCCGGTCTCGACCCTCGCCGCCGCCGTTCGTAGCCCGAGCCGGGCCGACGGGTGATCGCTCGCCGGCCCGGCTTGCTCGCTCTCGTGCGCCGGGGCGATATTCCGGGTCTATGGCTACACCCGTACTGACCGCGCAGGACCTGCACAAGAGCTTCGGCACCCGCGTGGTGTTCGACGGCGTCTCCTTCGCCGTGGACGAGGGGGAGAAGGTGGGCTTCATCGGCGCCAACGGCTCCGGCAAGTCCACCCTGTTCCGCATCGTGGCCGGGGCGGAGGGGCACGAGGGGGGGACCCTCGCCTTCCGGCGCGACGCCCGCGTGGGCTACCTGGCCCAGGAGCCGGAGTTCGCCCCGGGCGACACCATCCTCCGCGCCGCCGCGGCCGGCCACCCCGAGCTGCACGACGCCATCGCCGCGTACCACGACGTGGCCGCCCGGCTGGCCGGCGGCGGGGACGACCTGGACCGGCTCCTCGCCCGCCAGGGAGAGGCCGCCGCGCGCATCGAGGCGCTGGGCGGGTGGGACTACGAGCACCGGATGGAGGCCATCCTCACGAAGCTCGGCGTCACGGGGTGGGAGCGGCCGGTGGAGGGGCTCAGCGGGGGCGAGCGGAAGCGCGTCGCCCTGGCCCGCGTCCTCCTCCAGCAGCCCGAGCTGCTGCTGCTGGACGAGCCCACCAACCACCTGGACGCCGACACCACGGCGTGGCTGGAGGAGCACCTCCAGGGCTACCCCGGCGCGGTCATGCTCATCACCCACGACCGCTACTTCCTGGACCGGGTGGTCGGGCGGATGGTCGAGGTCTCCGTCGGCGAGCTGACCGCCTACCCCGGCGGATACACCGAGTACCTGGAGGCCCGCGCCGAGCGCATGGAGCGCCTCTCCGTGGAGGAGGACAAGCGCAGGAAGCTGATCGCGCAGGAGCTGGCCTGGGTGCGCCGCTCCCCCTCCGCGCGCACCGGGAAGCAGCAGGCCCGCATCAACCGCCTGGACGACCTGCAGAAGGAGCAGGCGGACAGGCGCCTCCCCGCGCGCGACGTGGCCGCGATGACGGCCGGCGCGGTGCCGCACCTGGGGCGCACCGTGCTCAACCTGCACCACGTCTCCAAGCGCTACGGCGATCGGGTCCTGATCCGCGACTTCAGCACCATCCTCCAGGCCGGCGAGCGAATCGGCATCATCGGCCCCAACGGCGTCGGGAAGACCACGCTGCTCCGCGTCATCATGGGCGAGGAGCAGCCGGACGAGGGCGAGGTGGAACTCGGGAAGAACACCCGCATCGCCTACTTCGACCAGCGGCGCGACGACCTGGACCCGGGTGCCACCGTCTACGAGGCCGTGGCCGACCAGGACTGGGTGACGGTCGGCGGGCAGCGCACCCACCTGCGCAGCTACCTGGAGACCTTCCTCTTCTCCCCCGCGCAGCAGCGGCAGGTGGTGCGCTCCCTGTCCGGGGGCGAGCGGAACCGCGTGCTCCTGGCCCGGCTACTCCTCCAGGACGCCAACCTGCTGATCCTGGACGAGCCAACTAACGACCTGGACCTGGTCACCCTCCAGGTGCTGGAGTCGCTCCTGGCCGACTACCCGGGGTGCGTGCTGCTGGTGACGCACGACCGCTTCTTCCTGGACAAGGTCGCAACGGGGCTGGTCGTCTTCGAGGGCGACGGCGTCCTGCACCGGCACGCCGGGGGCTACGACCTGTACCGCCGCCTCCGCGCGCAGCGCGAGGCCGGGGCCGCCGCCGCCCGCCCCGCCGCGCCGAAGGCGGCCGGGCGCGACGGGCGAGCCCAGCAGCGGGAGGGCGGCCCCCGTAAGCTCTCCTACAAGGAGCAGAAGGAGCTGGGGGGGATGGAGGACGCCATCCTGGAGGCCGAGGCGCGCAAGGAGGAGCTGGCCGCCCGTCTCGCCGACCCCTCCCTGTACTCGGAGTCGCCGGAGGAGGTGGCGCGCCTCACCGCCGAGTTCCGCGCGGCGAGCGAGCGGGTGGACGCGCTCTACGCCCGCTGGGAGGAGCTGGAGGAGGTCCGCGCCGGCGTCGGCTGAGCGCGGCCCCACGGGCTCGCGTTCCGCACGGGAGCGCCGCGTTCCGCACGGAGAGCTGCCCGCGCCCCGAAAGCGCCGAAAACCGCAAGGCGTTTCACCGCAGAACCTTCCCTCCATGACCCCGGGCGGGGCCCGCATCTTGTCGTTGACACGGCCGCGGACGCAGGGCAGCTTGTGCTTACCGCGTCATTCTCCGCACCGGCCGTTCCCCGCAGCACACCGTCAGCCCCATGCTCCTCCCGTTGCTCTTCGCGGCGGCGTCCCTGAACGCCGCCCCCGGGTCCGCCGTCCCCGCCGACCCCGTCCCTGCCACGGACTCCACGCGCTCCTCCGCCGTGGCGACGCTGGACTCCACCCACGAGCTCGTCAGCCCGTACGCGGCCGGGTTCAGCCTCACCTCCCTGATCCGCGCCGAGGCCGCCATCGCCGACGAGGTGCGCCGCGGCGCCTTCCCCGGGGCCGCGCTCGCCGTGGGCCGCCGCGGGCAGGTGGTGGTGGAGCGCGGCATCGGCCGCACCGGCTGGACCGCCGCCGACGTCCCCGTGGACCCCGAGAGGACCGTCTACGACCTGGCGTCGCTCACCAAGGTGGTCGCCACCACCACCGCGCTGATGCTGCTGGTGGAGGACGGAACCGTGGAGCTGGACGCCCCCGTGTCCCGCTACCTGCCGGAGTTCTCCGGCGGCGCCAAGGACCACGTCACCGTCCGGCACCTGCTCACGCACACCTCCGGGCTCCCCGCCTGGGCGCAGGTCTGGGGGAGCACCCCGGACGAGGCGCTGGGCCGCGCCGTGCGCGTCCCGCTCCAGTCCGAGCCGGGGGCGCGGGTGGAGTACTCCGACATCGGCTTCGTGGTGCTCTTCGCCGCGGCAGAGCGGGCGGCGCGCGAGCCCCTCTACCGCGTGCTGGACCGGCGGGTGTACGGCCCGCTGAAGATGCGCTACACCACCTACGCCGCGGGCGCCGGCTGCGCCATCTGCGCCTCCACCGTGCGCAGCCGGGGCGACGCCTTCCAGGGCAAGGTGCACGACCCCATCGCCCGGCAGCTGGGCGGGATCGCCGGCAACGCGGGGCTCTTCTCCACCGTGCACGACCTGGCGCGCTTCGCCGCCATGCTCGCCAACGAGGGGGAGCTGGACGGCGTGCGGGTGCTGAAGCCCGAGACGGTGCGCATGTTCGCGCGGCGGCAGGTGGGGACGCGCGCCCTGGGCTGGGAGTCGCCCAACCGCGCCGGGGGCGGCGCCGCGGGGCTCCGCATCTCCCCCGCCGCGTACGGGCACACCGGCTTCACAGGCACCTCCATCTGGATCGACCCCGACCGCGGCACCTGGGCGGTGATCCTCGCCAACCGCACCTACAACGGCGAGGGGAACAACCGCATGCAGTCGCTGCGGCGCACGGTGAACAACTGGGTGGCCGAGGCCGCCGACTCGGGCGCCCCGGCGTACGGCGGCGGCGACTGAGCCGCGGCGGGCCGCGACAGGCGAGGGGGACCGGAGCGATGCCGGTCCCCCCTCTTGTTTTCCGGCCGGCGGCGGGCG
>DATABU010000693.1:0-9591 GCA_036259415.1 Longimicrobiaceae bacterium | reverse complement strand
GAGGGGAGCCCCGGGTAGTGCACCCGCGCCACCGCCGGGAGCCCCTCCACCCGGGAGGCGACCTCCAGGCCGTTGCGGTTGTGGCGCTCCATGCGCACCGCCAGCGTCTTGATCCCCCGCTCCAGCAGCCAGGCCGCGTGCGGGTCGAGCGCCGGCCCCCAGACCTGCGCCCGCGCCCGCACCTCCGCCGCCAGCTCCCCCCGCCCCACCACCGCCCCGGCGGTGACGTCGCTGTGGCCGCCCAGGTACTTGGTGGCGCTGTGCACCACCAGGTCGGCGCCGCTCTCCAGCGGCCGCGCGTTCACCGGCGTGGCGAAGGTGGAGTCCACCACCAGCGCGGCCCCCGCGGCGTGCGCCGCCCCGGCCAGCGGGCGCAGGTCGGGGACGCGCAGCAGCGGGTTGGAGACGGTCTCCACCAGCAGCACGCGCGTCTCCGGCCGGACCGCCTCCCGCCACCCGTCGCGGTGGAAGTCCACGTACGACGCCGCCACCCCCAGCCGCGACAGCTCGCGGTCCAGCAGCACGCGCGTCCCGCCGTACAGCGCCTCGGCGGCCAGGACGTGGTCGCCGGCGCGCACGCAGGCCAGCAGGGCGCACGCCATCGCCGCCATCCCGCTCCCCACCGCGACGCAGTCCTCCCCGCCCTCCAGCGCGGCGATGCGCGCCTCCACCGAGGCGTTGTTGGGGCCGTTGCCGTAGCGCCCGTAGAGCAGCTCGCCCGCCCCGTCCGGGTCGCTGAGGAAGGTGGTGCTCTGGACGATGGGGGTGGTCACGGGCGAGCCCACCCCGCGCCCGGCGTCGCCGCCGTGCACGGCGCGGGTGGAGAGGCCGGCGAAGCGCGGGTCGGAGGTCATCTCACTCATCCAGGAAGTGCGGGAGCGAGCAGTAGGTCCCGTCGCGGTACGAGATCACCACGCGGCGTGCGGCCAGCCCCCCGAGCACCGCGGCCGCCGCCTCCGCCACCATCCCGGCCGCCGCGGCCAGCTCGGCGGCGGTCGCCCGGCCGGCGCGGAGGCTCGCCTCCCAGCAGGTGCGCTGGACGGGGTGGGCCTTCCCCAGGAGCTGGAAGCCCTCGTCCTCCAGCTCCGCCACGGCCAGGATCTCGTGGTGGTCCAGCACCTCCTCCACCGGCTCGCGGTGGTGCTCGTGGAGGCCCCGGAAGAGGAAGAACGCCTCCGCCGGGCGGTCGGGCCCCAGGTAGCGCAGGAGCAGCTTCGCCACGATCTCGTCCGCGCAGGAATAGTCGAGCACCCGGACCTGCGAGAAGTCCAGGACCGACAGGCAGACGGAGCCCTCCCCGTCCAGCTCCGCGATCTGGCTCTCCACGCCGGTCCGGACGGCCCGCCCCGTGGGGCGGGTCACCAGGTTGCTGAAGAGCGAGGTGATGGAGCGGCGGTGGAGGAGCGTCAGGTCGATGGCGAGCGGCGAGACCCTGCGCTCGGGGAGCATCCCTCAGGCCGCGGCGCCGTCGGAGACGGTGACCTTCTCCATCACGTCGCCGCGCTGGAGCTGCTTGATCACGTCGAGCCCCTCCGTCACCTGGCCGAACACGGTGTGCACGCCGTTCAGGTGGCGGGTGCTGGCCTCGCTGAGCACGATGAAGAACTGGCTCCCGCCGGTGTCCTTGCCGGCGTGCGCCATGGAGAGCGCGCCCAGCTTGTGGGTGTGCGGGTTCCCCTGCGTCTCGCACTTGATCTTGTACCCCGGCCCCCCGGTACCCACGGTCGGGTGGTTCAGCCCCTTCTCCTTGGTGATGGGGTCGCCGCCCTGCACCACGAAGTCGGGGATCACGCGGTGGAAGACGATCCCGTCGTAGAAGCCGGACTTCGCCAGCTTCACGAAGTTCTCCACCGTACCCGGCGCCTCCTCGGAGTACAGCTCGGCCGTGAAGGTGCCCTTGTTGGTCTCGAAGGTGACGGTCTGCATCGGTTTCCTCCAGGGAAGAAGTACGGAGTACGAGGATCCTACTCCCTGGCGGGGAGCACGATCAGGATCTGCGCGCCGGGGAAGAAGGCCAGGTCCTTCTCCATGGGGTCGGCGTCGTCCCAGTCGGGGACGTCGGCGATCTTCGCGGTGCCGCTGCGGATGGCGATCTTGCCGCCCCAGCGCCCCACCTTCTTACGGATCTGCTTCAGGCCCTGCCCCCGGCCGGGGTCGCGGAAGCGAGTGATCCCGTGGATGAAGGCCGCCTCCAGCGCGGTGGCGTCGCCCCAGCGGTCGCCGAAGCGGGCGGCGTGCTCCTTGGCGAGCGACCCCCTGAAGCCCACCCCCAGGTCCATCACCGCGATCACGGCCACCTTGCGGCCCAGGCGCTTCTGCCAGTTGTAGATCTGGATCCCCACCCAGCCGGGGGCGTCGGCATGCTCGATGATGTTCTGCGACACCTCGGAGAGGAGCATGCTGAAGCCGATGGCGTCGGCGCGCGAGTACTTCAGCTGCTCGGCCAGCAGGGAGCTGATGCGGCTCTCGTTCAGCACGTCGATGACCCCGTGCACGTCCTCGTGCGACTGCACGCGGGTGATCTCCAGCAGCACGCTGCTCTCCCGGCCCGAGCGCACCCGCTGCGGGGCCGCCATCTCGAAGACGGCCCCCGCCTGCCGCACGAAGCCCATGCGAGCCAGGTAGCTCGCCACCTCCGGCGTCTGCGGCATCTCCAGCAGCGGGCGGGCGTCTCCGCGGCGCAGCGTCTCGCCCAGCGCCAGCAGGCCGATCATCCCGTAGGGGTCGGCCCAGCGCACGTGCCTCGCATCCACCAGCGCGCGCTCGTCGCCCACCTGGGCGGCCTCGGCCACCAGGGCGTCGAAGGCTTCGTCGTCCAGCGTCTGGGGGACCACCAGCACTCGCGTCATTCGGCGCTTCGGTCGGGGGTGGAATGGACGCGGGAAGCTAACACGCAGCGAGGGGTGGGGGAAAGGCGGAGCTTTACCGGCGGTTCGGGCGTGCCCCTCGCTGGCGCTCGGGTCGGGCTGCGGCTCCGTAAGCGGGCACACTACGCCCGCTAACGGAGGCGAGCCCCGACGATACTGCTGTCGGGTCTCGCCGCTTCGCGCTCGCATCCCTCACGCAGGCTTTGGCGCGGAGGCCACCGGCCCCGCAGTTCTCCCCTCCCCCCTTGCGGGGGAGGGGCCGGGGGAGGGGGTCCTATCCCGCCAGGTGCGCGTACAGGCCCGCAGCGCCGCGGAGCTCCATCTTCCGGGCGGCGACGGAGTGCGCCCGGCGGATGGCGGGCTCCAGCTCCATGCCTTCCAGCAGGCCGGACACCATGGCGGCGCCCCAGACGTCGCCGGCGCCGGTGGGGTCGCCGGTGCTGGACGCGGGCGGCGGGACCGTGCCCGTCTCCGGCGGGGATCCGATCGCCCCGCGGCGGGCGTAGGCGGCGCCGGCGGCGCCCAGCGTAACCAGCACCAGGCGGGGGCCCGCGTCGAGGACGCGCGCGGCCCGCTCCGGCCACTCCCCCGCCCCGCCCAGCGAGCCCATCTCGCGGTCGTTGAGCTGCACGGTGTCGAAGCAGGCGGCCCAGCGCTCCCACTCCGGGAGGGTGCGGGGCCGGCGCGTCCCCGCCCCGGGGCAGCCCAGGAAGAGCGAGTGCAGGTCGGCGTAAAGCGGGCCCCCGAACGAGCGCCGCAGCGCCTCCGCGTCGGCCAGGTCCATCTCGAATCCGGAGATGAAGTTGACGTACAGCGCGTCCAGCCCGGCCACGTGCGGCTCCAGCTCCGGCCACGTCCAACCCGGGACGCCGCCGGTGAGACGCTCGCCCCGGTGCGCCGAGTCGGTGTAGCGCAGCTCCACCCGGTTGGTCTCCTCGGGGACCACGGCGAGCGACGGTCCCGCGGCGACCCCGGGCAGCGCGGCGAGGAACTCCCTCGCCTCCGCCTCCAGGTCGCGCCCCACCTTGACGACCGGCACCACCTCCCACCCCGCCGGTCGCGTCGCCGCCGCGGAGGCCAGCGAGTAGGCGATCCCGCCCCAGCTCTGGAAGGGCTCGCCGCGCGCCGCGTCCTCCAGCGTCCAGATTCGGTCCCACACGAACGTCCCCAGCACGCCGAGCCGCTTCATGCCCCTCCGTACCGGTTGGCGGATGCGCGAGCGGCGCCCGGGTGGGCGCCGCTCCTCCTCACGGGCTCCGGACCGCCGTGCTCAGACGTGGCCGTAGGTCTCGCGCTTGAACACCGCGGCCGCCCCGACCACCCCGGCCGTCCCCGGGAGCTCGGCGGGGAGGATGCGGCAGCACTCCTGGGCGGACTTGAAGGCGCGCCGGCGCACCTCGGCCCGGAGCGGCTCGAAGAGCGTGTCCCCGGCGCGGGTGACCCCGCCGGCGATCACGATCATCTCCGGGTTCAGGATGTTGATGATGCTGGCGATCCCGGCCCCCAGGAACTTGGCCGTGTCCTTCATCACCTCGGTGGCGTACGCGTCGCCCTGGACGGTGGCCTCGTACACGGTGGCGGCGGTGATCTCGTCCAGCTTTCCGTTCACCATCTCCAGCAGCACCGTCTCGGCGCCCGCCTCGATCCCCTCGACGGCGCGCAGCGCGATGGCCGGGCCGGAGGCGTACTGCTCCAGGCAGCCGTAGTTGCCGCACTTGCACCTGCGGCCGTTGGAGTCGATGGTCATGTGGCCGATCTCGCCGGCCACGTCCGAGCACCCGTGGAAGATCTCGCCGTTCAGGACGATCCCGCCCCCGATCCCCGTCCCCAGGGTGAACCCCACCAGCGCCCGGGTGCCGCGCCCCGCGCCCAGCCACCACTCGCCGTAGGTGGCGCAGTTGGCGTCGTTGTCCAGCGTCGCGGGGAGGTGGAGCGCGTTGGAGATCAGGTCGCGGAGCGGGAAGTTGCGCCACCCCAGGTTCGGGGTGTTGATCACCGTCCCCGTCCTGCGGTCCAGCGGTCCCGGCGAGCCGATCCCCACCCCGGCGATCTCCTCGCGGGTGCCGCCCTGCGTGGAGAGCACCTCGGCGATGGCCTGCTCCGCCATCCCCACGATGCGGTCCACCACGAACTTGGCGCCGCGGACCGAGTCCGTGGGCATGGAGCGCAGCCCCAGCACCTCGCCCCCGTCCAGCGGGAGGAGCCCCACCACGATGTTGGTCCCGCCGAGGTCCACGCCTGCGATCCACCGCTTTTCAGGCATCAACGATCTCCACTGAGCGATTCGCGCGTCGAGCGCCTACGGCCCGGGTGTCCTCCAGAATACGCCCCGGCCGGCGGGGGCACCAGAGAGCGGGCCGCTGAGCATGCTCCCGGCCTACCCCGCGCCGGCAACTTCCCGGTAGACCGCGAGCGTCCGCTCCGCAGTCGTCTCCGCGAGGAAGTCCGCCAGCCGGGCCTCCTGGGCGAGGACCATCGCGCGGCGCGCGTCCTCCGCCCCCCGCAGGGCGCAGACGTGCTCCGCGAGGCGGCGGTGGTCGCCGGGCGGGTACAGGCTCGCGCCGGTGGCGGCGTGCACGGGGCGCAGGATCTCGCCGGGCCCGCTGTCGTCGGCGGCGACGACGGCGAGGCCCAGCGCCATGGCGTCCAGGACGCTGGTGCCGAGCCCCTCGTCCCGCGACGAGAACGCGAACACGTCGAACTCCGCGAGCGCCTGCCGGGCGTCGGGGAGCGCCCCCGCCAGGTGCACGCGGCCGCCCACGCCCAGGCGCGCGACCAGCTCCGCCAGCTCCCCCCGGCGCGGCCCCTCGCCGACGACCACCCAGTGCACGTCGCACGGCGCCGCCGCCGCGGCGTGCACCAGCTCCTCCTGGTGCTTGTAGGCGTACAGGTGCCCGACGCTGCCGGCCACGAAGGCGTCGCTCCCGATCCCCAGCCGCTCCCGGAGCGTGGGCCGCAGCGGGGGGAGCCCCCGGATCTCCGCCGGGTCGATCCCGCTGTGCACCGTCCGGAGCCGGTCCGGGTCCACCCCGCTCGCCGCCAGCCCCGTCCGCACCGCGTCCGAGACCGCCAGCACCCGGTCCGCCCGGTTCCACTTGGCGGCCGAGGTCCGGAAGGGGACCCGGCGCGACGCGACCAGCGGCACCCCCAGGAGCCTGGCCGGGAGCAGCGCCACCTGCAGGGCGTGCGCGTCGTGGCAGTGCACCACGTCGAAGCCCCGGAGCGCGCGGGCGACGGACAGCACGGCGCGCGGGTCGGCGCCGCCCCGCCAGGCGATCCCGCGGACGGGAAGCCCCTCGTCCCGCAGCCGGCGCTCCAGCGGCGCCCCCGCGGGGCAGAGGCAGAGCTGCCTCGCCACCCGGCCCTGCAGCCCGCGGACCAGGAGCCGCACCTGGTTCTGCCCGCCGGCCCAGGCGCGCCCCGCGTCCAGGTGGAGGACGGACGGGCCGCTCAGGGGACGCACCCCGGCCGCTGGAGCACCGGGAGCCGGGCGCCGACCGCGGCCTCCACCGCGTCCACCCCGATCAGGCGCATGCACTCCCGCTCCGCATCCGGGAGGACGTATCCGGCCCCGCCGCGGGGGCACTGGTTGCGCACGCAGGGGATGCACGGCAGGTCGCCGCCCCACACCAGCAGGTGCCCCTGCCCCAGCGGGCGTGTGACCGCGGGGTCGGCCGGGCCCTGCAGGGAGACGGTGCGCGTCCCCACCGCCGCGGCCAGGTGCATGGGCCCGCTGTCGTTGCTCACCAGCAGGTCGCACTCCGCCAGGCCGGCGGCCAGCAGAGGGAGGTCGGTGCGCCCCCCCAGGTCCAGCGCGTGCTCCCCCGCGACCGCCGCCGTCAGCGCGCGCTCCCCCGGGCTCCCGAACACCGCCACCCGCAGGCCGCGCCCCGCCAGCCGCCGCGCCAGCTCCGCGTAGCGCTCCGCGTCCCAGCGCCTCGACGAGGCATGGCTCCCCGGGAACAGCCCCACCAGCGGCCCGTCCGCCTCGCCGGCCAGCTCCCGCCAGCGGGCCCGCTCCCGCTCCGGCACCGGGAGGAGCGGCACCGGGGGACGGCCGGGCACCTCGCCGGTGACCAGCGCCCAGTACGCCGCGGCCCGGTGGACGCTCCCCTCGATGCGGGGGACCCGCTCGGTGAGCAGCGCGGCGCGGGAGTCGGTGGCGGTGCCCCTGCGGCGGCGCACGCGCCCCAGCGCGAACACCAGCGCCGAGGAGAAAGAGGGCGTCAGCAGGATCCCCCGGTCGTAGCGCGCCCGCCGCAGCTCCCCGGCCGCGCGCAGCAGCCCCCGGGCGCCGCGGTCCAGCGGGAGGACCCGCCCGAAGCCCGCCTCCTCGCGGGCGTTCTCCAGGAGCGGGGCGAGCCACCGGGCCACGAGCACGTCGGCTCCCCCCGCGGCGGCCAGCGCGGGGAGAGCCATGACGACGTCGCCCAGGTGGTTGGGCGCGCGGACGACGGTCCTTTCCCCGGGGGGAGCGGGGGTCACTCCCCGACCTTCAGGACCGCCAGGAAGGCTTCCTGCGGGATCTCCACGGTGCCCACCTGCTTCATCCGCTTCTTCCCCTCCTTCTGCTTCTCCAGCAGCTTGCGCTTCCGGGAGATGTCGCCCCCGTAGCACTTGGCCGTGACGTTCTTGCGCAGTGCGGAGATGCTCTGCCGGGCGATGATCTTGTTGCCGATGGCCGCCTGGATCGCCACCTCGAACATCTGCCGCGGGATCAGCTCCCTGAGCTTCTCCGCGACGGTGCGGCCGTACTCGTACGCCTTGTCGCGGTGGATGATGACGCTGAAGGCGTCCACCGGGTCGCCGTTGATCATCATGTCCAGCTTCACCAGCGGGTTCGCCCGGTACTCGCCCAGCTCGTAGTCCAGCGACGCGTAGCCGCGGGTGGACGACTTCAGGCGGTCGTAGAAGTCCAGGACGATCTCGGCCAGCGGCAGGTCGTACGAGAGCTCCACCCGCTGCGGGTCCGGGTAGCTCATCCCCTTGAAGTCGCCGCGGCGCTCGTGGCACAGCTTCTGGACCCCGCCGATGTACTCCGCCGGGCACATGATGCGGGCGCGGACGTACGGCTCCTCCACGCGGTCGATCCGGGTGGGGTCCGGCAGGGCGCTGGGGCTCTCCACCCACAGCTCGTCGCCGGCCGTCATCACCACGTGGTACTTCACGTTCGGGACGGTGGTGATGAGGTCCAGGTCGAACTCGCGCTCCAGCCGCTCCTGGATGATCTCCAGGTGCAGCAGCCCCAGGAAGCCGCAGCGGAACCCGAAGCCCAGCGCGGTGGACACCTCGGGCTCGTAGGTGAGGGAGGCGTCGTTCAGCTTCAGCTTGGCGAGGGCGTCGCGCAGCTCCTCGTACTGCTCGGTGGCCGTGGGGTAGATCCCCGCGAACACCATGGGCTTGACCTCCTGGAAGCCGGGGATCAGCTCGCCCGCCGGACGGTCCGCGTCCAGGATGGTGTCGCCGGAGCGGGTGTGCGCCACCTGCTTGATCCCGGCGATCAGGTAGCCCACCTCGCCCGGCCGCATCTCCGGGGTGGAGAAGCGGCCCAGCTGGAGGTAGCCCACCTCGTCCACCGGGTACACCGCGTCGTTGGAGCCGAAGGCGACGCGCATCCCCGGCCGGAAGGTCCCGTCCACCACGCGGATGCTGGGGACGGCGCCCACGTACTTGTCGTAGTACGAGTCGAAGATCAGCGCGCGCGGCGGCGCCTCGGGGTCGCCCTGCGGCGGCGGGACGCGCGCGACCACCGCCTCGAGGATCTCCCCGATCCCGATCCCCGCCTTGGCGGAGGCCAGGAGGACGTCGTCCGGGTCCACCCCCAGCAGGTCCACCAGCTCCTCGCGGCGGCGCTCCGGCTCCGCGCCGGGGAGGTCGATCTTGTTGAGCACCGGCACGATCTCCAGCCCCGCCTCCATCGCCAGGAAGAGGTTGGAGAGCGTCTGCGCCTGCACCCCCTGCGACGCGTCCACCACCAGGATCGCCCCCTCGCACGCGGCCAGCGAGCGCGAGACCTCGTAGGTGAAGTCCACGTGCCCGGGGGTGTCGATCAGGTTGAGCTGGTACGCCTTCCCGTCGCGCGCGGCGTACTGCATCCGCACCGCGTTCAGCTTGATGGTGATCCCGCGCTCGCGCTCAATGTCCATGGAGTCCAGGACCTGCTCCTTCATCTCCCGCTGCTGCAGGGTCCCGGTGGCCTCGATCAGGCGGTCGGCGAGCGTGGACTTCCCGTGGTCGATGTGCGCGACGATGCAGAAGTTCCGGATATGGTCGATTCGCAAGGCGAGATTCCGCGAAGGTACGAGGGCTCCTCCCCGGGGTTCCGGGCGCGACAAAGTTATCCGCGCTCCGTACACTGAGGAAGGCCCGGCGTCCAGGCGCAGTCCCTGGCGTACAGCCTCGACGGCGGTGAGACGTGGACCCGGTACGCCGGCAACCCCGTCCTCGACACGGGCTCCGGCGAGTTCCGCGACCCGAAGGTCTTCTGGCACGGCGGCGACGACGGCCGGTGGGTCATGGTCGCCGTCGAGGCGGTCGACCGTCGGGTGCTCGTGTACTCCTCCCCGGACCTCATCGACTGGACGTTCGAGTCCGACTTCGGTCCCGCCCACGCCGTCGGCGGCGTGTGGGAGTGCCCGGACCTGTTCCCGCTGACGGTCGAGGGCACGGGCGAGACCAAGTGGGTCCTGGTCGTCAGCCTCAACCCGGGCGGCATCGCCAGCGG
>DATABU010000692.1:0-3820 GCA_036259415.1 Longimicrobiaceae bacterium | reverse complement strand
GGGACTGCGCCGCGTGCGCCGACCCCGCGAGCTGGAAGTGCATCTCCACGAAGGGCTGGTCGAGGCGCGCGGAGTACACCAGCCCTCTGCGGAAGTCGTACGTCCCCCAGTCCGCGTAGAAGTGCTCCCGGCCGAGCACCGTGTAGCTGGCGTGTCCGCCCTCCGACCTCAGCTCGAACTCCATGCGACGCAGGTCGCCCGCGCCGCCCAGGTCGCGGGAGCGGACGGCGATCTCCCCCTCCATCTCGAACTCGCCGTCGAACAGGGCGGCGTCGTCCGGCATCACCTCCGAGATCCTGCGGGTCGCTCGGCTCATGGCGGCGTGGGCTCGGGAAAATCCGGATGGCGCAAGCCGGAATCCGTCCGGCGCAAGGCGCGGTTCCCCCCGGGGGTGTTAAGATAGCACCAGGGGCGCGGCACGCGCGCCCGCCCGGCCGCCACCCGATGACCCGGCATGCCTCTCTCCGGTCCCGAGCCCGTCCCCGTCTTCCGCGCGCGCGGCCTCACCAAGGTCTACCACATGGGCGAGGTGCGGGTGGACGCGCTCCGCGGCGTGGACCTGGACCTGTGGGCCGGCGAGCTGGTGGTGCTGCTGGGCGCCTCGGGGAGCGGCAAGTCCACCCTGCTCAACATACTGGGCGGGCTGGACACCGCCACCGGGGGGCAGGTGCTCTACCGCGGCGAGGACCTCACCGCCGCCGACGACCGCGAGCTGACCGAGTACCGGCGCCACCACGTCGGCTTCGTCTTCCAGTTCTACAACCTGATCCCCAGCCTCACCGCGCGCGAGAACGTGGCCATCGTCACCGAGATCGCGCGCGACCCCATGACCCCCGAGGAGGCGCTCGGGCTGGTGGGGCTCGGCGACCGGCTGGACCACTTCCCGGCGCAGATGTCCGGGGGGCAGCAGCAGCGCGTCGCCATCGCGCGGGCCATCGCCAAGCGGCCCGCGGTGCTCCTCTGCGACGAGCCGACCGGCGCGCTGGACTCCCGGACCGGCGTGGTGGTGCTCGAAGCGCTGGACCGCGTGAACCGGGAGCTGGGCACCACCACCGTGGTCATCACCCACAACGCCGTCCAGGCGGAGATGGCCGAGCGCGTGGTGCACCTGAGCGACGGGCGGGTCACCGAGGTCGCGCGCAACGCGCAGCGGAAGGCCCCCGCGGAGCTGGCGTGGTGACGTGAGGGCGCTCGACCGGAAGGTGCTGCGCGACCTCGCGGCGATGCGGGGGCAGGCGGTCGCCATCGCGCTGGTGATCGTGGCCGGCGTGGCGACCTACGTGGCGATGACCAGCGTGATGGACACCCTCCAGCGGACGCTGGCCGCCTACTACCTGGACTTCCGCTTCGCCGACGGCTTCGCCACGGTCCGCCGCGCGCCGCGGCGGGTGGAGGAGCGCCTGCGCGAGGTCCCGGGGATCGGCCGGGTGGAGACGCGGGTGCGGGCGGGGGTGAGCCTGGAGGTCCCCGGCTTCGGGGAGCCCGTCTCCGGGCTGCTGGTGTCGGTGCCGGAGGGTCGCCAGCCGGAGCTGAACCGCATCTTCCTCCGGGAAGGGCGCCTGGTGCGCCCCGGCCGCGAGGAGGAGGTGCTCCTCAACGAGGCGTTCGCCGAGGCGCACGGGCTGCGGCCGGGCGACCGGATCGCCGCCATCGTCAACGGCCGGCGCCGGGCGCTCGCCGTGGTGGGGATCGCGCTCTCCCCGGAGTTCCTCATGCAGGTGCAGCCCGGCGCCTTCTTCCCGGACCCGCAGCGGTACGGGGTGCTGTGGATGGGCCGCGAGGCGCTGGCGGCGGCTTACGACATGGAGGGCGCCTTCAACGACGTGGCCTTCACCCTGGCGCCGGGGGCGGGCGTGGAGGACGTGCTCGACCGGGTGGACCTCCTGCTGGGGCCGTACGGCGGCCAGGGCGCCCACGCCCGCGAGGACCAGCCCTCGCACTTCATGATCTCCGAGGAGTTCCGCCAGCTCCGCGGCATGGCGACCATGCTCCCCGCGGTGTTCCTCGCGGTGGCGGCGTTCCTGCTCAACATCGTGGTCACGCGGCTCATCGGGCTGCAGCGGGAGCAGATCGCCGCGCTCAAGGCGTTCGGCTACCGCAACCGGGACGTGGGGGTGCACTACCTCAAGCTGGTGCTGGCCATCGCGCTCGCCGGGGCCGCGGCGGGGACGCTGCTGGGGATCTGGATAGGCCGGGCGATGGGGGAGCTGTACCTGGAGTTCTACCGCTTCCCCTACCTGCGCCACACGCTGCGGCCGGGCGTCGTGGCGGCGGCGGTGGCGCTCACGGCCGGCGCCGCGCTGGCGGGCGTGCTCCTGGCGGTGCGCCGCGCCGTACGCCTCCCTCCCGCCGAGGCCATGCGCCCCGCGCCCCCCGCCGCCTACCGGCCGACGCTGGTGGAGCGCCTGGGGATGCAGCGCTGGTTCGACCAGCCCACGCGCATGATCCTGCGCAGCCTGGAGCGGCAGCCCGTGCGCGCGCTGCTCACGGTGGCGGGGATCGCCAGCTCCTGCGCCATCCTGGTGATGGGGCTCTTCTTCGGCGACTCGCTCGACCACGTGGTCCGCGTGCAGTACGGCGTCGCCCAGCGCGAGGACCTGACCGTCAGCTTCGTGGAGCCCGCCTCGGCCGCGGCGGTGCACGAGCTGCGCGCCCTCCCCGGCGTCCAGCACGCCGAGCCGTTCCGCTCGGTGCCGGTGCGGCTCCGCCACGAGCACCGCAGCCACGACACCTCCATCGAGGGGATCCCCCCGGGCGCGTACCTGCGGCGCATCGTGGACACCGGCCTGCGCCCGGTCCCCATCCCCCGCGAGGGGATCGTCCTCACCGAGCGCCTCGCGGGGATCCTGCGCGCCGCCCCCGGCGACCGCATCACGGTGGAGGTGCGCGAGGGGCGCCGCCGCACCCGCACCGTCCCGGTGACGGGGATCACCCGGCAGTTCATCGGCGTGGCCGCGTACATGGAGCTGGGCGCGGCGAACCGGCTGGTGGGCGGGGGCCAGGCGGTGTCCGGCGTCTTCCTGATGACCGACGAGCGCCACGAGGAGGCGCTGACGCGGGCGCTCCGCGCGCGCCCGCGGGTGGCCGGCATCGTCTCGCAGGACCGGGCAATCGCGTCGTTCCGCGAGACCTCCGCCCAGAGCATGCTCACCTTCACCTTCATCCTCAGCCTGTTCGCCGGCGTCATCGCCTTCGGCGTGGTCTACAACAGCGCCCGCATCGCGCTGTCGGAGCGCGACCGGGAGCTGGCGAGCCTCCGGGTGCTCGGCTTCACCCGGGGCGAGGTGGCCTACATCCTCCTGGGCGAGCTGGCGGTGCTCACCCTGGTCGCCGTCCCGGTGGGGCTCGGGCTGGGCGCGCTGGCGAGCGCCGGCGTGGCCCAGGGGCTCCAGACCGACCTCTACCAGTTCCCCGTCGTGCTCCGGCGCGGCACCTTCGCCCTGGCGGCGGCCGTCGTGCTGGGCGCGGCGGCGGTCTCCGCGCTGATCGTGGCCCGCGGCCTGGCCCGGCTGGACCTGGTGGGCGTCCTGAAAACGAGAGAATAGATGAACCGACCGACTCGCAGGCGCATCGTCCTGGCCGCGGTGGGCGTGCTGGTGGCCGCCGCCCTGGTGTGGGGCTTCCTCCCGGACCCCGTCCCCGTGCAGACGGCCGAGGTCCGCCGCGGCCCCCTGCAGGTGGTCGTGGAGGAGGAGGGGGAGACGCAGGTGCGCGACCGCTACGTGGTCTCCTCGCCGGTGGCCGCGTTCGCGCGCCGCATCGAGCTGGAGGTGGGCGACCCCGTCGCCGCCGGGCAGCCGCTGGTAAGGCTGGAGCCGCC